>JAHJOY010000084.1 GCA_018819665.1 bacterium | reverse complement strand
GACATCTACATAGAAGAAGGTGATACAACTACATTGTACTTCATCAATCAACTTAGGGCCTATCAAGTGGTGTTAGCAGCACTTAAAGCCTTGGACCAAGATATCTGCCACGATGGGTGTAGTCTACCTTCAACAGTGAACAAAGTGATTAAGAGATTGGGTAAGCTCAAAAACGACTTAGAAACTTCAGATGTAGCAGAGAAAAAGGAAAGCCTACTTTCGAAGATCGATAGTTTTTTGGCAGACACCAACAGGTTGCCACAGGATATATCCCAAACTTGCCGAAAGTCGGCAGGGGAATGCGTAATGGGATCGGGTTGCTTTGCGACAGGAGTCCTGAATCTCTTTAAGGAGATCACCGAACCAGAGGCTCCGAAGATCTAAAAAGAAAGGGGATGAGAAACATGCAGACAGAAGTCTTGGAGAACCAAATGCGAGGGCTAAGCATTGTGCTCGGTGCTCTTCAGGCCGCTAGTAGAGGTATCTGCAAAAATTGCATCGGTCTGGAAGGAGCAAAGACTAAGGTGGGTAAAATGGTAAAGAAGCTCGGCATGGACTTAGACGCTGCCTCGATTTGCTGTGAGAAGCCAAAGGCAGACTTACAGACCCGCATAGATAGTCTTTCTAAGGTAGCTGAAGAGCTCGAGGTAGCAGAAGAGTGCGAGTGCCAGAAGACTGCCGGAAACTGCAAGATGGGGGAAGGGTGCTTTGTAAATGCCTCGGTAGACTTGATGAAACTCGTCCAGTAGTCTTTATTCTCGGGCATGCGTGAGGAAGAAGATTTTGCGTTCTTCTCTCATTCCCCTGAGCGCTGCCTCTTCCTCACACTCTGCTCTTTATAAACCATGAGAGGAGGTGAAAAACCATGGCTGAACGTCTTTGCAAACTAACAAGCAAAAAGCTAAACTTTCCCGAGGATTGCAAGAAATGCGAGTATTTAAGGCCTCGGGGAAAGGGAAGCTGTTGCACCTATAAAGGACCCGCAAAAAAGAGTTGCTGCAAGTAATGGCGGATAAAAGAAGCGGGCTCGCAACTTCACTTAACAGCGGCTAAAAGGCTACGGGCTATCGCCCGTAGCCCCCAAATTGCCCTTCGGGCAACTTCTTTTATCCGCACAACGTTATATGAAATGGTGGTTTGATAGTGTAAAATTTCAGTAGGGGGTTTTCACCATTTTGATATAATCCCCCACCTAGAATATAATAATTATTAGGAAAATTATTGAAATAGACCAGGCTTAAATGAGTTTTTTTCTAATCAGCAAAGAGGCTATTCTCTCACTCCATTAACTCACCCTTATTACTAAAAATTACAGTTAAAAAGAAGGTATAAACATAAACAAAGAAAAAAACAAATGCCTTAAAATCGATTGTAGATGGCCTCTTTTCCTCTCTCCCCCGGTATTTTATTAAAATGATCTGTTAACCTGCTTTTATTGACTTCCTGGTAAATAACTTCTGGTCATCTCATCCCCACGACCCCCCGCCAAGAGCTTTTTTTGCTGCCGCACAAGGCTCGCTCCCTGTATGCCCCACCCCCACCAGTTTCGCAAACTGTTATAATTCCCCTGTTAGTCAGGATAGTGTAAACTTTAATGGGTAGTTAGAAAGAAAAAATAATAAGAGAAAAATTGTAAAAATATAATAAAAAGGCGTAGACTTACCTATATATAAAATTATATTATTTGTGGAATTAATAAAGTTAGTTTGTGATAAGCATAAGAATCTATAAAGATATACCACAAGGAAAATTAAGAGTCGTGTATAGTGGTTAATTTTCGAAACTTCACCTAGAGTCGTGCATAAACGAAGTAGTTCGGTTATTTTAAATTAGGCGACATTTTGCTTGGCGGTTTTGATGAGGTAAAGCTATGAATTACGAAGAACTTCTTAAAAATAATAAGTTTCGCTGGTTAATAGCAACTTTATTAGTGGTTACTCCCTTTGAAGTTTTGTCTTTTTTCTCCATCCACTTTCCTTTGTGGGTTGAACTGCCTCTATTTTTTGCTGGCATTATTGTTTTTGGCAAAAAGGTCTTTATAAGCGGAATCCGAAGTTTATTGAAGCTGGATTTCTCAAACATAAATTTTCTAATGACCATAGCCACCTTTGGGGCAGTGTATCTCCAGCAGTTTGAAGAAGCGGTAATTATCGTCGTTCTTTTTGCTCTTGGAGATACCTTAGAAGAGTTCGGGATAGAGAGAAGTCAAACAGCCTTAAAAGAGCTGATTGAAAAGACTCCTAAATCAGCGCAAATAAAAGGGAGCGAAGAGAAGGTTCCCATTGAGAAGATAGAAATTGGGGAAGTTATAATTATAAAACCTGGGGACCAGATTCCATTAGATGGAGAAGTTATCGAGGGAAGTTCTCTGGTTGATGAAGCGGCTATCACGGGAGAGCCCCTTCCCAGGAACAAATATATTGGCGATTTTGTATATGCTGGCACGGTCAACAGTCAGGGGTATCTGGAAGTAAAGGTTACCAAAAAGTCAAAAGATACAACCCTTTCTAAAATCATTGAGTTGACCTATGAATCTGCGGAGAAGAAGTCAGTATCCCAAAAATTTATTGAAAAATTTGCTAAAATTTATACTCCTTCAGTGCTATTTACTTCTCTCTTGCTCGTCCTCATTCCAGTTGTATTTTTGGGAAAGCCTTTTAACCCATGGTTTACACAGGCATTAACACTCCTTATTATTTCCTGCCCATGCGCTTTAGTTATCTCTACTCCTGTCTCAATTTTTTCCGCTATTGGAAACGCTACTCAAAAAGGAGCTTTGATAAAGGGTGGAAGATTTATTGAGGAGATGGGGAAGGTTAAAGCTATTGGTTTTGATAAAACCAGGACTTTAACCAAAGGGGAGCCGATTGTCTCAGATATTGTTCCATTCAATGGATTTACTGAAGAGGAAGTGATTGCCTGTGCTGCTGGAATGGAAGCCTTTTCAGAACATCCTATTGCAAAAAGTATCCTGGCAAAAGTAGAGGGGGAAAAATTTAAGATTCATCAATTTGCAAACTTCCAGGCGGTACCGGGAAAGGGATTAAAGGGTGAATGTACGGTCTGTTTTGATAAGCATCATTGTCTGGGAAATATTAAGTTTATTTCAGAGGAACATCATGTTACAGAAGAAGTTTTGAAGAAGGTAGAGGAATTTGAGAAACAGGGAAAAACAACTATTGTTATAAGCGATAATAAAAGAGTGAAAGGTGTAATTGGAGTGACTGACCAAATAAGAAAAGAGAGCAAACCACTTGTAGAGAGCCTTCTGAAATTGGGAATTATCCCGGTTATATTAACAGGCGATAATAAGTCTTCTGCGAAATTTGTTGCCTCAAAATTAGGGATAGAAATGGTAAGAGCCGAACTACTACCGGATAAAAAAGTTGCAGAACTGTCAAAACTCATCCAGCAGTATAAACATGTGGCTATGGTAGGTGATGGGATAAATGATGCACCGGCTCTTGCCGCTGCTTCGGTGGGGATTGCCATGGGGGCAATTGGTTCAGATGTTGCTATTGAAAATGCTGATATTGCGCTTATGAGTGATAATCTAAATATGGTGCCATATCTTGTTGGATTGGGTAAAAAGTGTGTTGAAAAAATAAGATTTAATATTGCTTTCGCTGTTTCGGTTAAGTTTCTGTTTTTATTTTTAGCCATTGCTGGTTTGAGTAATCTGGCTTTAGCGATTTTTGCCGACGTTGGGGTTACTGTACTTGTGATTTTAAACAGCTTAAGATTATACAGTTACAAAGGAACGTTACAATGATAAAGGATTTGCCGCCAAGCAAAACGCTTCGCCACTATCGTGGCTCGCCCTGCGGGTCGCCTAACAAGCGGGTATCTGGCTACGGTGCTACGCACCTCCGCCCAAATCCTCGCTTCGCTCGGACTTCAGATACCTGCCAGTCGTTATGCGTAATCGACCGCTAAATTCTAAGGAAAAGACAGGTTATGAAAATCAAGTCGTTTGAGTTCAATTTAAGAGAATTGGCTGGATCTATGGGAGACTTCGGAACACTCTTTCCGCTGGCAATCGGCTATATCATTGTCTGTGGGCTCAATCCCGCAGGGTTTCTGGTAATGATGGGTATAGCAAATATTGTTACCGGTCTTGTATACCGGCTCCCTATGCCTATCGAACCTATGAAGGTTCTGGCT
>JAHJOY010000083.1 GCA_018819665.1 bacterium | reverse complement strand
ATAAATTTACTATTCTATTGCTAAGAATTTATCTCTTTCCAAAAATCTTCCTCTTTATCATCCATTTTACCCTGAGGATTTTCCTTGTCAAATTCCCATCGAATAGGATTATTAAAAATATATTCTCTTATATAATTTAATGACTTTTCGCTACGTATTATATGATCATAATAATTACGCTGCCATAAACGTTTACCAAATAATGGCCAATTATTTTCTTTCACTCCTAAAATATATTTATAAGTTGTAATCGATTTAAATGCTTGAACAATACGACTAATTGTTGGAGCAGATATAGGTGTCGTCTTATTACGGGCAAACACAAGGTCTGCCTTGTTACGGGCAGACACAAGGTCTGCCCCTACTGTATTTATACACAAAATTGCATGTATGTGATTTGGCATTATTACAAATTCATCTAATTTTAGGGAAAGAAATCTATCAGGCAAGCTACTCCAAACAGATCGAATCATCATCTGCACATCTTTAATTTTTAACAACATTTTCTGTTTATGAATACATATGGTTATAAAATATGCCCCGGGAAGGGAATAATCATATCTTTGAAGACGGATAGATCGACGATTATATTTTTTATTTTTAGTCTCCACGGATAAGCTTTATTAGGGGCAGATACAAGATCTGCCCCTACTAATTATACTTGTAATACGCGGCGCAAGTGCCTTCGGTAGAAACCATACATGCTCCTTGGGGGTTTTCGGGAGAGCAAACCTGTCTGAAAAGAGGACATTCGGGCGGAGTTATTACTCCTCTTAATACTTCCCCACAACGGCAACCTTTTGGTTCTTTGGTTTCCTCTGTTTCTACTGCAAATTTTCTTGCATTAAATTGTCTATATTTATCTTTTATCTCCAAACCGCTAAGAGGGATATTACCTATCCCTCTCCAATCAGAATCGATCACCTTAAATACCTCGTTAATTTTATCCAAGGCGATTTTATTCCCTTCAGGTTTGACTGCCCGTTCATATTGTATTTCTACCTCTGCCCTACCATCTTCAATCTGTTTAACCAGCATATAAATGCTCTGCAAAATATCCAGGGGCTCAAATCCACAGATAACACAGGGGACTTTATGCTGAGCAGTAATAAAATTATAAGGTTGACTCCCGATAATCGCACTTACATGCCCCGGGCAGATAAAACCGTCGATATTTAATTCTTCCCCTCCTAATAAGGCTTCCATTGCGGGGGGTATAATCTTTGCTACGCTCAAAACGGAAAAATTCTCAATCCTTTCTTTTTGTGCTTTTAATACAGCGCTGGCTATGGTAGGAGAAGTTGTCTCAAACCCCACCCCCATAAATACAACTTCTTTAGAAGAATTATCCTGAGCGATCTTTAAAGCATCTAAAGTAGAGTAAACAATCCTGATATCTGCTCCATCGGTTTTTTCTTTTTCTAAAGTAGAGGTAGAACCCGGAACCCTGATCATATCTCCAAAAGTAGTTATAATAAAATTCTCTCCTCTAGAAAGGGCAATTATTTCATCGATATAGGAAATAGGAGTAACACACACCGGACATCCAGGTCCTGAGATAAGGTTGATATTATGAGGTAACATCTTCTTGATTCCATTTCTAAATATAGCCATCGTATGGGTCCCACAAACTTCCATCAAGTTAATCTTTTTCTTAGAAATGCTTTTAATCTGCCGGAGGATTTTCTGGGCTATTTCTTTATTTCTGTACTCATCAACATATCTCAATCTACCTTCCCCTCCCAAGCTCTAAATATTTCTAAGGCTTTTTTCTGATCAATCACCTGGATGGCAAAACCAGCATGTAAAAGAACATAATCACCCACTGCAACTTGAGGAATTAGATCTAAACTTGCTTTCTTAACAATTCCCCCGATTTCTATCTCAGCGGTATGGTCATTAAATATTTTCTTAATTTTTCCCGGTATTGCCAAACACATTTTCTCCACCTCTAATTTAATTTACTAATTTACCAATTCTCCAATTCACCAATTCTCCAATTTGCCGATTACATCAGTTAGCCGGTTATCCAGTTTACCAGTTAATTTAATTCATATATGTGGGTAGAAATGCTCTGGATTCCTGCTTTCGCAGGAATGACAGAAGAAACAGACGGGTTCGATGAATCAAACCCCTACCTCCTAAACACCATCCGCTAATAATCTTTTAATTCCTGAATTCTTGCTCCTGACTTCTTCTTCACGATATACGATATACGATATACGATATACTGGTTCTTAACTTCCCGCTACAACTGCGTGTCCCAGAGATATTCCACCATCATTTGGGGGAACTTTTCTCTGGGTATATACCTGAAAATTATCCTTTTTCAATAGAGAAATAATTTTTTCTGTTAGATAACGATTTTGAAATACGCCGCCACTTAAAGCAATTTTATTAATTCCGGTATTTTCTCTTATTTTACCACATAAATTAAGAGTAAACTCTGCAACCGTATTATGAAATTTGGCAGCCATTACCTTTTTGTCTATCCCCTCTTTAAGATCTTTAATTATATCTATAAAAATTTCTTGGGGGTCAATAATAAATTCCTCCCCTTCTTTGCAGATACAGAAATTATATCTCTCTTTTATCCCAGATGCACAAAATGATTCTAATTCCATAGCTGCCTGTCCCTCATAACTTATCTCATCTCTTATCCCAATTAACGAGGATGCTGCGTCAAAGAGACGTCCACAACTGGAAGTAAGGGGAGAGTTTATATTTTTATCGATCATTTTCTCGATAATCGATAAACTATTGTAATCCATTCTATGCTTAAAATCTATATCGAGTGTTTTAGCCTTTGGACCATAAATAGAATATAAATAACTATAAGCCATCCTCCAGGGCTCCATAATGGTCTTGTCTCCTCCGGGCAAGGGATAATATTTTAAATGACCTACCCGTAGATATTCCTTTAGATCGCATAGCAAAAACTCTCCTCCCCAAATATTACCATCATCTCCATAACCTGAACCATCATAAGCCACCCCAATCACTTTTTCTTTAATATTGTTTTCAGCCATACAGCTTACTATGTGGGCATGATGATGCTGAACCTTGACTACTTTTAATCCTTTTTCAACTTTTATTTCCTCCGCATATTGAGTAGAGAGGTAATCAGGATGAAGATCACAGGCGATAATTTCCGGGTTTATTCTAAACATTTTCTTCAAATTCACTATAGATTCTTTAAGAAAATTTAAAGTTTCTACACTCTTTAAATCCCCTAGATATTGACTTAAAAAAACATAATTTTCCTTAGAAAAACTGATGGCATTTTTTAATTCCCCACCCAAAGCCAATACTTCCTTTAATTTAAAATCAAGAATTATGGGGTGAGGTACATACCCTCTTGATCTTCGAAAAAACACATTATTACTATTTATAATCTTTAATACAGAGTCATCACAGCGATTAAATATATCTCTATTGTAGAGAAGAAAAAAATCAGCTATCCTGTCTAATTTCTCCAAGGCTTCCTGATTATCACCAATTATCGGTTGATCAGCGATGTTTCCGCTGGTCATTATTAAAGCGGTAAAATTATCTTTTAATAAAAGATAATGAAGAGGGGTGTAAGGTAACATTACTCCTAAACAATTATTATTTGGTGCTACTAAAGGAGAAATTAAATTGTTTTTCTTTTTCTTTAAGAGGACAACGGGACGGGACTGATTTATTAACCATTCTTCTTCTTTCTTTTTAACTTCACAGTATTGATTAATCTTTTCTAAATCGGAAGACATCAGGGCAAAGGGTTTCGTTTCTCTATTTTTTAACCGTCGTAATCTTGCAACTGCTTTATTATTGGTTGCATCACAGGCCAGGTGAAAACCTCCCAACCCCTTAATTGCGCCAATTTTCCCCTTTTTTAAGAGTTTAACAGCCTCTTCTATAGGGTCAATATCCTCTAACCTTTTTTTATTTTGGTAAAGAGATACCTGCGGACCACAATCGGCACAGGCATTTGGTTGAGCATGATATCTTCTATCCTCTATGTTTTCATACTCGCTTTGACATTGTGGGCACATTTTAAAAGTACTCATAGTAGTCTTCTCACGATCATAGGGGATGTCTTTTATAATGGTAAAACGGGGACCACAATTAGTACAATTTATAAAAGGATAACGGAAACGTCGATTATGAGGGTCGAATAATTCTTGCAGGCAGTCTTTACATATACTTATATCCGGGGAGACTAATACAAAACCGTCCTCTTCTTTAACTATGCTCTTCTTAATGTAAAATCCTTTATAACCTATTAAGGGAAGTTGGTTTACATCTATCTTTTCAATCCTTGCTAAAGGAGGAAGTTTCTTTTTTATGTCACTGATAAAATTATTTAATTCTTCCGTTTTCCCCTCAATATCCATTTCCACGCCCTGGTTTGAATTAAGGACCCAACCTGATAAATTGTAATTTTGTACTAATTTATGAATAAAGGGTCGGAACCCGACCCCCTGGACAATGCCTTTGATAATTATATTTTTTCTAATTTTCATCTCTTTTTTTTCTTACCTGCTCTCTTAACCAATCAAACCAGTTATCTAAACCTTCTCCGGTCTTACAGGAAATTTCAAATATCTTTAAATTAGGATTTATATTCAAAGAGTCTTTCTTTATTTTGGCTATATTAAAATTTGTATAAGCTAATAAATCAGTCTTATTTATTAAAACCACACTTGCTTTGCGGAATATCACCGGATATTTTACAGGCTTATCGTCCCCTTCGGGTATACTCACCATCACTACCCTATCATCTTCCCCTAAATCAAATCCTGCAGGACAAACTAAATTGCCCACATTTTCAATAACAAAAAGGTCCGTTTCTTTAAAATTATAGTTGCCCAATACACCATCTACCATATTAGCATCAAGATGGCAGGCTCCGTCAGTGTTTATTTGAGTCACCGGAATATTATATTTCTCTATCCTCTCAGCATCATTAGTAGTTTGAAGATCCCCTTCTATAACTGCGATCTTTAATTCATTCTTCAGTGAATCTATAGTCCTTTCTAAAAGACTGGTCTTTCCAGACCCGGGAGAACTCATTAAATTAATGGTATACACTTTGTTTTTATTAAATATATCTCTGTTTTTTTGAGCTATGCTATCATTGGCTTTTAAAATATTGGTAAAAACTTTTACTTTGGTCAATTTTCTTTTCCTCCATTTATTCGTATTGCGTATTGCGTATTGCGTCAAAATACAGTAACAGTAGTAGGGGCAGACACAAGGTCTGCCCCTACTACTAATTAATATTCATTAACGATTATTTCTAAAATACTTTTCTGCTAAAATAACTGCTACAAAATCATCATAATGGCAAGGCGGAACTCTTAAAGACAAAGGGATTATTTTAAGAATACCTCGGGGAGGGTGTGCCTCAAAGTATTTTTTTCTCGCTTCTAAGGTACTAAAATCTTCCTCTATTAAGATAATTTTTAATTGAAGAAAATGGTTTTTTAATCTCTCTTCTATATTTTTGTAATTAGTGCCGTTTCCTAAAATAATTTTATTTATCTTATAAATATTTAAACTATCTTCGATAGTTTTTGCTATCTTCTCTGTGGAGATAACTTCTCTTTGTAAAACACTCAAAGTAGAATCCACCACTGCATAGCCACACTTTTTGATCCCCGGATCAATAGCAATAATTATCTCTTCTTCTGGCATAATCTGTTTAGCAACTCCTTATGTTAATAATTAAACTTCTATCCGTTCGGGATGAGTATAAATATTCATTCTTTTTCCTCGGACGAAACCCACCAATGTTATTCCTATTTTTTGAGCCAACTCAACAGCCCAATCTGTAGGGGCTGCTCGAGAAATAATAATCGGCACTCTTCCTACAGCAATCTTTGTTATGATATCGGAAGTTATACGGCAAGAGGTTAAAATTATTTTATCTTCAGTGGTAATGTCATCTACAAAGGCTTCCCCTAATATTTTATCGATGGTATTATAACGACTTATATCTTCACTGAATAATATTATAGATCCACTTTTATCAGCCAAGGCACAACTGTGTACCCCTCCAGTCAATTTAAAAAAATTAGCTCTTTTCTGCATTTCAGAAATTAGAGAGTAAACCAAACTGCTACTAATTTTTAAAGAAGTATCGATAGATAGAGGGGTCTTTTCCTGTTCTTCTGGTTGCTGGTAACTTCTTATCCATAAATTACTATTAACGATATCTTCTGACGATAAAGAAACACCTTTAATTTTTATATCCATCAGACCTTGTTTTCTATTTATATCTAAAGATATAATATCTTCTTTCTTTTGTAAAATTCCTGAAGTATAGAGAAAACCCAATCCTAAAAACTTATATTTTTCGGGACTGCAATTTAAAGTGACTAACTTTTTTTTATTTAGCAAGATAGTAAAAGTAGTTTCTCTTGCTACTAAATCTGAAATTTCTTCTCTCTTGTTTCCTTTAATTCGAGTTAAATTTACCTCTGCTCCTTTTTCTTCCACTTTATCTTCCTTTAATTGTTAGACTTGTTTCCTTTTATCAATTCTTCTGCCTTAATAAGGTCTTCTTTATAATTAATATTAAAAAAAGAATTGAAATCCGGATCGACCCTCTTTATCTCTTCTTCTTCAATATACCTAACTTTTAAATAAGGAAAAATTCTTCTAATCGATAGAATCCCGGCTTCAATATTTCTCTTCATAACTTCCAAGCAATCTTTACTATAAATAGCACATAAGGGTTCTACATAACTCTTGGCGTAACGAGGAATAATAATATCGTTAGAATCAATCTTATCCCCCATATATTGGAGCAGCTCAACCTTCAAAAAAGGCATATCGCAACCTACTACCAAATTATATCGAGAAGCAGATGCCTTCAAACCAGAATATAACCCCACTAAAAGACCTTTTTGGTAAAATAGATCTGATACTACTTGTTTGTAAGAGGGATATTTCTCTGGAGGACCAACTATAATAATATTATCTCCTACAATGCACTTGAGTTTTGATATTACTATGTCGATAAGGCGTTTTCCATTTAATTTGAGTATTGCTTTATCTTGATCCGAACCTATCCTGCTGCTCTTTCCCCCTGCTAAAATAATTGCTGTTAAACGGAGGTTTTTTTTATTCTCTTTAATTTTCATATTATATACCATTCCGTCTCGATTATAAAGTTATAAATTCGTATTGCGTATTGCGTATCGCGTGAAGAAAAAGAAGGGCACTAGAGAAAAAAGAAGATAGAAAAACAAAAGCAATAAATATTCTTTTCTTTTTTTAACTACCCTACTAAAGTTTACACTAACATCAGTATCGAGTATATAGTATCGTGTATCGCGTAAAGAAAAAAAATAAAAATAATAGTTAAAAAACTATTATTTTATTTTTTCTTAAAATACCTCACTAGAGTTTACACTAAATAATTGACCAATTTACCAATGCGCCAATTCACCAATTGAATTAATCGTTAGTGAAATAGTCGTTAGCATTGAATACAAGATACAAGACAATTCTTTACTTTTTTTGTGTATGTTCTAAATGTTATTTTATTAACGCCTTCTTTATTTTTACGGCGCAAACTTTATATTCGGGAATCTTAGCTACCGGATCCAGGGCGGCATTGGTAAGTAGATTTGCTGCTGCTTCACGGAAGTGGAAACTCATAAACACCACTCCTTTTCCTGACTTTCCAGTAACTTTTGCCTTAGCCTTAATTTTACCTCTACGAGAGGCTACCTCAATAAATTCTCCATCTTCGATCTTTAATTCTTTTGCATCATCAGGGCTAATCTCTACCAAGGCTTCAGGATAGATCTCGTCTAAACCCTTAGATCTGCGGGTTACTGTACCAGTATGGAAGTGGTATAAAACCCTACCGGTAGTTAAAATTAGAGGGTATTCTTCATCTGGTAATTCAGCTGCCTCTTTAAATTCTACCGCAAAGAACTTTCCTTTGCCTCGAGTAAATTTATCTTTATGTAAATATTTGGTTCCCGGATGATTGATATCTAAGCAAGGCCATTGCAACCCTGCTTTTTCTAGTCGATTGTAATACATACCGCCATAAATAGGAGTAAGGCTAGCAATTTCTTCCATTATTTCTGCTGGACTATTGTACTTCATATTGTAACCCATCTTTTGAGCCAATTCACAGATAATCTTCCACTCTGGTTTAGATTCGCCTACAGGCTCAACAGCCTTCCTAATTCTCTGAACTCTTCTTTCAGTATTAGTGATGGTCCCGTCTTTCTCAGCAACAGTAACTCCTGGCAATACTACATCAGCTAATTCGGCAGTTTCAGTCATAAAAATGTCAGAAACTACTAAAAATTCCACTCTTTTTAGAGCTTCTCGAGTATGATTGAGGTCTGGATCAGACATAGCGGGATTTTCTGCCATAATAAATATGCCTTTAATCTTTCCCTCATAAGCAGCATTTAAAATCTCTACTACAGTCAATCCTACTTTATTAGATAAATCTACCCCCCAAGCTTTAGAAAATTTCTCCTGGACTTGAGGGTCAATAACCTTTTGGTAACCGGAATAAACATTAGGTAAGGCTCCTAAATCACAAGCGCCCTGTACATTGTTCTGTCCTCGCAGAGGATTAACTCCTGTACTCTCTTTTCCCACATTACCAGTTAACATAGAAAGGTTAGCAGTAGATAATACATTATCAGTACCGGTTGTATGCTGAGTAATCCCCATCGAATAAATTAAAGAAACAGTGGGAACAGTTGCATAAATCCTGGCTGCTTTTCGAATATCTTCAGCCGGCACACCGGTTATTTTTTCTACCACTTCAGGATTATATTTGAGCACAGTCTTTTTTAATTCCTCATACCCTTCCGTTCTTTGAGCAATAAATTCTTTATCTTCTAATCCTTCACTGATAATTACATTCATTAATCCATTAAATAAAGCTACATCAGTACCAGGGCGTTGCCTTAACCATAAAGCAGCATATTTGGTCAGTTCAATTTCCCGAGGGTCAGCTACAATTAATTTTGCACCATTCTTAGTAACTGCTTTTTTAATCTCTAAGGCAATTATAGGATGATTTTCGGTAGTGTTGGAACCGGTTAAATAAATCACGGAGGCATCGGCAATCTCTTCTATCGAATTGGTCATTGCTCCACTACCAAAGGCTTGAGCTAACCCCGCAACAGTTGCTGAATGGCACAAACGGGCACAATGATCAACATTATTAGTTCCTAACACCGCACGACCAAATTTCATTAGAAGATAATTCTCTTCATTGGTACACTTAGCAGAGGACAAAACGGCTAAGCTGTTATTACCATTTTCTTTCTTAATCTGAGTAAATTTACTACTTATTAACTTGTAAGCTTCTTCCCAGCTAGCTTTCTTAAACTTGCCATTTTTCTTAATTAAGGGAGTAGTTAAACGGTCACCTCGATGAATATAATCATAACCGAAACGCCCTTTAACACAGAGGTTGATTCCATTGACTACGCTTTCTGAATTAGAAGTAACTTTAACTACTTTTCCTTCTTTAATATTAAAATCAAAATTACATCCGCATCCGCAATAACTACAGGTAGTTTTTACTTTCTTAAATTCCCAAGTTCTACCTTTCCCCTGAGCTTCTTTATCTATCAATGCACCTACCGGACAGACTGCAACACACTGTCCGCAAAATACGCAGTTTGAAAATCTTAAATCAGTCCCTCCCTCGACTACAATCTCTGTTTTTGTTCCCCGATAACCAAAATCGATGATATTTGATTGCTGAATTTCATTGCATATTTCCACACATCTTCCGCATAATACACATTTATTTAAATCCCTTATGATGAAAGGATTGTTTTCATCTAAGGGTATTTGTTTTTTATTTTGTCTAAACCTAGATTTCTTTATACCAAAATCATAAGCTAAATCTTCTAAAACACAATTACCGCTCTTCTCACAAGTCATACAATCCAGAGGATGACTGGCCAGCAAGAATTCTAAAGTCATTTTCCGAGCTCTGACAACTCTTTTATTATTAGTATGGATTTCTAAGCCTTCTTTTACCGGATATGCACAAGAAGCAACCAATGCAGGCACACCAACAACTTCTACAACACACATCCGACAAGAACCAGGAGCAAATTTAAGTTCAGGCATAACACATAAAGTGGGAATTTTAATACCTACCCCTTTAGCAGCATCCAAAATAGTTATTCCTTCTTCTACTCTTACCTTGATATTATCTATCATTATATTTATCAAAGACACTGCTCTTCCACTCCTCTTTTTAAAAATTTTCTTTCTAAATAATTAAAAATTATCTTTTCTTATTTTTCCTCTTAGTCTTCTAATTTAATATCACATCTTAGACTTTGATTTTGAATATCATACAAGAAAGGTTATCTAAGGTCTGCATAATAGTAAGACCTTCTTCAACAGAGTAAGTTTTATTATTAACACTGATATTCACTAATTTTTCCATGCTTTGTCCTCCGGTCTTAATCTTCAACTATCTATTTTTTTACTATTGCTTTAAATTTACATATTTCATAGCAAAACCCACATTGTATACATTTATCCTGGTCTAATTTGTGGGGTTGCTTCTTCTCGCCACTTATGGCATCTGCCGGGCAAGCTTTTAAACACAAACCACAGCCAATGCATTTTTCTAAATCAATGCTATATTTAATTAAGTCACGGCAGACCCCTGCTGGGCATCTCTTATGCTGAATATGAGCTTCGTATTCATCTCTGAAATATCTCAAGGTAGTCAAAACTGGATTTGGTGCTGTTTGGCCCAGCCCGCAAAGTGAAGCATCTTTAATTACTTCTCCTATTTCTTCCAGAAGTTCAATATCTCCTTCTTCCCCTTTTCCGCCGCAAATATCAGTAAGGATTTCTAACATCCTTTTTGTTCCTTCGCGACAGGGGGTACATTTGCCACAAGACTCCTCCTGGCAAAAATCCATAAAGAAACGGGCTATATCCACCGCACAATTATCTTCATTCATCAAAATTAACCCACCAGACCCCATAATCGCGCCTAAATTTCTTATAGTATCATAATCTATAGGAACATTAAGGTATTCAACAGGAATACAACCTCCTGAAGGCCCGCCTAATTGGGCAGCTTTAAATTTTTTACCATCAGGTATGCCCCCTCCAATATCATAGATAATAGTCCCTAAAGTCGTCCCAATAGGAACTTCCACCAACCCTACATTATTTACATCACCGGTAAGAGCAAAAACTTTAGTCCCTTTACTAATCTCTGTACCTATATTAGCAAACCAAGTGCTTCCTTTTAAAATTATTTGACTAATATTAGCCAATGTTTCTACATTATTCAAAACAGTCGGCTTTTCCCATAACCCAGCATTAGCGGGAAAAGGTGGTCTAGGTCGGGGCACACCTCTTTTCCCTTCAATTGATCTCATTAAAGCGGTTTCTTCTCCGCAAACAAAAGCGCCTGCCCCCCGGTAAATTTTTAAATCGAAATCAAATCCTGTTCCTAAAATATTTTTACCTAAAAGACCGATCTCTTTAGCTTGACGAATAGCTTTATTTAATATTTTTATGGCTAAAGGATATTCTGCACGACAATAAATAAATCCTTGATGAGCATCTACAGCCTTAGCCGCAATAACCATTCCTTCAATAACAGCATGCGGGTCACCCTCTAAGATACTCCTGTCCATATAAGCACCAGGGTCACCCTCATCAGCATTGCAAACAACATATTTTACTTTACTTACTGTCTGAGCAGCATATTTCCATTTGATACCTACAGGAAAACCTGCTCCACCTCTTCCTTTTAATCCCGAATCTAAAATTTCCTGAACAATCTCTTTTTTGGTCATCTCCGTTAGAGCTTTAGCCATTCCCATATATCCATCTCTGGCAATATAATCTTCAATTTTTTCCGGATCAATTATCCCACGATTTTTCAATACTCTTACCTCTTGATTTGAAAAAAAAGGGATTTCTTCTATACCAGGTATAGCTTTATCCAATACAATCTCATTTGGTAAATTACCTTTATACTTAATTCTCTCCTTGATTTGCTCTTCTTTTCCCCTCGCCAAGGCATAAGCAGCAAGAACTTTCCCCCCTAAAATATGCTTTTCAAAAACTTCCAATACCTTCTCTTTATCCATATACTGATAGATTATTGGTTCCTGCCCAAATATCTCCACAGTAATTAAAGGCTCCCTGCTGCATAACCCCATACAGCCAGAAGCAATAATAGCAATATCTTTTTGTTTCCCTTTCTCAATTTCCTTTGTCAGGGCATCCATAATTTTTTGGGCACCTGAAGCAATACCGCAGGTGCCCATATGGACGGTTATTCTTATTTTTTTCCCTGTTTTTGATAATTCTCTTTTAGTTAAGGTATGCTTCTTAATTTTTATTAAATCTTCTGTCTTAATTTTTCCCACAGTCTTCCCCTTTCCTGTCTTAACCTTAACCGTTATTTATATTGTTCTAATATCTCTTTTACCTTTGAAGGCTTAACTCTCCCATAAACTTCTCCATCAACCACTATTGCCGGGGCTAATCCACAAGCTCCGAGACATCTTACCGTCTCATAAGTAAATCTTCTATCGGTAGTAGTCTCTCCGGGTTTTACTTCAAATTCTTTCTCAATTATTTCTGCATTTTTCTTGCCCCCTCTGACATAACAAGCTGTGCCCAAACACACCTTGACCGTGTGTTTACCTCGGGGGGTCATAGTAAATATTGAATAAAAGGTTACAATTCCATAAATTCTACTTAAAGAGATATTAGTTTTATTAGATATTTGTTTCTGAATATTAATTGGCAGATATCCAAGGAGATCTTGAGCTTCCTCCAGTAAGGGTATTATTCCTCCCGGCTCCACTCTGTATTTTTCAATAATTTTATCTAATTCATCTATCTGTTCAAGAGTAAATTCTTCTAACAAATTATCAATCTGCTGTTCCATTTCTTTTTCTCCATTTACTAATAGAACGTTATAAATCTCTATCTTGTTATTATTAAAATTTATTAATGGATATAGCCTGAACAAGCTCCGCTTGACCTGCGATATCCTTTAACAGTGACTATAAATATTCGATATATGAATTAATTATATCTCATAAGGAGATATAAACCAAAAAAATCTTAGTAAAAATAATCTTAGTAAAATTTACAAGCTTTTTGTACTTCATGGGAAATTTGGTGAATGTTATTAAAATTTACCAAATTATACATCAGTACTCATTTGTAAGCTTCTCTTTATAGATTGATAAATATAATCTAAATTCTCTTTCAGCTACAGGTTAGAAACTGCATATTGCCAAATACCTATCACTACACCAAAACCCAATGCTCTGATTTTTTCTGATACAGTATTAAATCATAAGTTTAAGGTTATCTTAATATTTGGAATCTTCAACTGATAGTATTTGTGAAAAAAATCACAAAAATAAAAACAAAAATAATTTTATCATAAAGACAAGTAATAAGTCAAGCTTTCAAATTCAATAGATAAATCAACATTATGTAACTTAATTTCTGGGGGTAATATTAGGTGGGTAGGGGCAAAATTTAAAATGGCTCTAATTCCACTTTTAACCATCTTATTTGCCACCTCTTGAGCAGAATTAGCGGAAACTGTTAATACTCCAATCATTATATTTTTCTTACGTATAAATTTTTCCATCTCTTCAATATCGTAAATATAAACATGGTCTAATTTCTTTCCTATGCTTAAGGGATTATTATCAAAAATTCCTTTGATAATAAAACCTCTTTTCTTAAATCCTTTATAATTTACTAAGGCTTGCCCTAAATTTCCCGCACCGGCAATAATAACCGACCATCTTTTATCTAGCCCTAATATTTTTCTTAACTCTATATGGAGATTTTTAATGTAGTATCCCGTACCTCTCTTGCCAAATTGACCAAAATAGGCTAAATCCTTACGAATTTGTGCTGAGTTGATTCCGGTCATCTCTGCAATTTTAGATGAGGAAATAATATAATAATCTTTTTTATTTTCTGCTTCTACTATTTTTTCTAAACAGCGATAATAAATAGATAAACGATTTATAGTAATATGGGGAATACTTTTTCGTTTCAACATTAGCATTTCTTTTCTTATTTTGATCCCATCTTCATCTTTTAAATCTTATGCTCACTTTTTTTATTATTTCGTAGTTAAGGTAGTTTCTCTTCTACAACGGGCACAAAGAATTTTCACCCGGTCAGAACGTCCCTCGTCTTTTAATACTGATATAATATTCTCATCTATAATCCCAAGGCTTTTTAGGCGGGACAGATAAAGGGTAGGATTTGAATAGGTTAATTCACCTATTTTTTCAGATATCCACTTTAAATGGTCCTTACAGGCGATAGGTTTGCCACAGATTTCACAGAGCTGCAGCTCTTTCTCTATCCTCTCATCGGATTCGCTGCGGTCAAAAAATGAAAGTTCCCAATCGTTAGTTAATTTGACCCCTTCGTGATTAACAATACATGCAGCCTCACACTGCCCGCAGAATATACAGGTATCCGTATAATGGATTATAATTCGTTTGGCATTATCATTCTCATCTACTATATCTTTATGGTCAATTGCTCCTACGGGACATACTTCACTACACGCAAGACAGCCAACACACTTTTCTTGATTAAATTTAGGCTGACCCCTGAAATTTGGATGAGCCGTATGCGGTTCCATTGGAAATTTAGAAGTATATGGTCCCTTGATAAATGCTTTTATCGCTTCAATTAATTCTCTTACTTTTGGAAGTTTCATATTATAATTATATCCTTACTTAATTCTTAATTTTGCTTTAAGCTTCTCCCTCTTTATCTTCCGCATATTTATCAACAATGCTATCCTTCCAGAGTTTTACTCCTGCCCTATGTGCACCTCTAGCTATAGCGTGTGCTGCCACAGGAGCTGTTAAAGCAATAAATATCATACATAAGAGCGATTTCATTCCAGCGGCAGTAAATCCTACTATAAGAAATACGCCAAATAGAATACTGCAGGTCCCCAGAGTAACGCACTTTGTAGCTGCCTGCAGACGACAATATACATCCGGAAGACGTACAAGCCCCAGACACCCCAAGACATCAAAAGTTAGACCTATACTAATAAATATCAAACCAATAATATTAATCATCAAATCCTTTCCCCTCTAAATATTTAGAAAGCGCAAGTGCGCATATAAAACTCTGAAGTGCCCATGCTATACCTATATCTATATACCAGGACCTTCCTGTTGAAATAGTTAAAACCGCGCAGAGCCCAACAATCATAATACCCAGAATATCGATGGCAACTATCCTGTCAGCACTGGTTGGACCTCTCCATACTCGGTAAAGGCATAAAATACATGCCAGAATGATTATGTAAAGGCATCTACCTAAAAACCCAATATAGGGAAGGTCGGGATAAAACAGAAATGGTAGCGGACGAATTATAATTAAAATAATAATTCCTACCAAAAAAATCATACCTATAAACCATCTAAATATCTTCATACTCTATCCTCTAATCAAAAATCTTTTTTAACACTTTCTCGAAACGGTCTACGATAATTCTTGTAGCTGATTCAACATCTTTTGTCTTTACGTCAATCCAGTGTATATACAGAATACCATTATCTTTATCTATATCAACACTCATAGTGCCTGGTGTCAATGTTATAGAGTTAGCTAAAAATGTTAAGGCTGTATCTGTGGTCAATTTAGTTTTTACTTTAACTATCCCTGGACATATAGGTAACTGAGGATGCAAAACACGGTATGCAACATCCAGATTAGCCTTAAAGCATTCCCATAAGAACATAGGTAAATAATAAACAAAGAAATACCAGTACCGCGATGGATGTATCAACACATGTGGCCTGGTTATAAATAAATCTCCTATCATAAAGGTAACAAAAATAGAGACAGGTACGCCAATAATAAGGTGCTGCCAATCCGGCACCCAATCTAATAGACACCATACTATAAATGCTACGAAAAACATACTTATTCTACTCTTCATCTATTGTATCCCCTTAAAGACTATATCAGCATATTTTGTACCTTCTAAAAGCACGTCAGAAGCGGGCTTAAGAAAAATCTCGTTAATGTTAGAAATAAATAAAACTCCTCCAACTACACAAATAAGTGCCAGAATTACCATCGCTATTTTCATGAAAAAAGGTACTTCCATTACTTCACTCCATTTATTTCTCAGTTCACCAAAGAAGGCATACTTCATAACCTTCATAAAAGATGCTAAAGTTAATATACTCGCTAAAACAGCCCAGAAAGCATATCCTAAGCGATTAGCTTGCACAGCTGCAATTATAATAATTAATTTACTCCAGAAACCATTAAAAGGAGGAATCCCTGCAATTGACATAGAGGCAATAAGGGTTGTAGTGCCCGTAATAGGCATTTTTGTCATTAGTCCTCCCATTTTTTGCAAATCACGTGTGCCGGTTGCATACTCTACTGCTCCTGAATTTAAAAATAGTAATGCCTTAAATACAGAGTGATTAAAAAGATGGAACAAACCTCCTATTATGCCAAGCGGGGTGCCCAGACCAATTCCCAGAATAACATATCCTATCTGACTTATGGAGTGATATGCCAGAAGTCGTTTAAAATCCCATTGCCCTATAGCTAAAAATACACCGATAACCATTGATAGGGTTCCTAACACCATCAGTACTAAAGAAAGGGAAGAGTTTATTCCAATTACGTTGTAGAAAACCCGGCATAATGTATATATTCCCAGTGATTTTATCAATACCCCTGAAAGCATTGCCGATATAGGAGCTGGTGCAGATGGATGTGCATCTGGTAACCAGGCATGAAAAGGAACAAGTGCTGCCTTAAGTCCAAATCCCACAATAAATAAGATGCTCACCATAACAACTATGTTACTCATACCTTTTTGTGCCAAGACATTTGCCATATCTGCCATATTCAATGTAGAAGTATAGCTATATAAGAACACAATTCCAAGAAGGATAAAAAGTGTACCTACGGTACTCATTACAGTATATTTAAATGCTGCTTCAAGTTCATGACGTTCTGTACCAAAAGCAACTAAGGCATAACTGGCCACCGAGGCAATTTCTAAAAATACAAATAGATTAAACATATCACCGGTTACCACTACCCCATTCATCCCAGCCATCATAAGCAGGAATAATGTATAGAATTTCCATTTAGAGGTAAATCTCTCCATATAGTTTATTGAATAGATGGAAACGAAAAACGCTATCAGGTTTACAGTAACCAGCATAAAGACCGTCAAGCCGTCTAATACAAGAACTATTCCAATGGGTAACTTCCAGCTACCAACGTTATAGACAAGGATTCCCTGTGTAGCTACTATTCGCACAGTAATAAGAGAAAGGACCAACAAAATGAGTGTTGTTAAGCTTCCTATTAAATCTGGCAGCCATTTTAACCTCTTACCAATTATTGAAATTATAAATGCCCCTAACAAAGATATAGCCACAAAAAGTGGTATTATATTAGACATAGCCATTATCCCTTGAGCTCCTTAATTTTCGTAATATCAAATGTCCCGTACTTTTCATAAATTCTCATCGCTAAAGCTACTAGCAATGCTGTCGTTGCCAGCCCGATTACAATTGAAGTAAGGACAAGCGCCTGAGGAAGAGGATCAACCATGTTCACAATTTCAACCTCAGATGAAAGAATTGGAGACCTCCCTTCCATACGATAAGCTACTAATATAAAGAAAAGATTCACAGCATATTCTGCTATAATAATTCCCAAAATAATCTTGATAATATTTCTTTTTCTTAAAATGCAATAAAGTCCGCAACAGAAAAGCATAAGACAAAGCAGATATATTATCATTCTTTTTTCTCCCATTCAAATTTTAATAATACCAATACAACAAATATAGCAAAGAGCCCGGCACCAACTTTAAGACTTATGGCTATATTGCAAAGAGGTATAATACCTGCGCTAAATAACCTGAAAGGCTCTCCCTTTGATATAAAATTCAAAAAGAAGTAGCCACCAGAAAATCCTAATAAAGCTATACCCAAAAATATGAGGGCACCTGCACTTACAAAAAACGACATTGCTGATTTAGGTAATTTCTTTAAAGCGACATCTCTACCATAAGCAAGCATAAGATTTACAAAAGAAAGTGCTATAATAACTCCGCCAGCAAATCCTCCACCATGTGATATATGACCGTGTAAAACTATGTAAATTCCGTAAAGTAGTATAAGTCCTACAGTAAGACGGGTAATTACTTTTACAATTAGAGTCATACCTTTATCATGTTCTTTACTCATCGTCTTCCTCCACAACCTCATCCTTTTTCTTTCTACCTATGCGCCGTACAATAGCCATAACACCTATTACAGCAGTAAATAAGACCGTGGTTTCGCCTAAAGTATCGTAGGCTCTAAAATCGAGTATTACTGATGAAACGATGTTAGACGCACCTGTCTTAACTAACCCTTCCTTCAGATATATGTTGGCAACTCTCATAATAGGATAACCAAATTCGGGTAAATCCTTAAAAGCTCTTATAGCCACAAATAAGAATACCACAATAAAACCTGCAGTAATAAGTGTATTAAGAAGCCACCTGCCTGTTGTCGAAAATGGAAGATCTTTCTTTAAGGTTGCTCTTAACAATATAATAAGGCACAACATCTCAACAACAAGCTGGGTAATAGCTACATCGGGTGCTTTAAGCACTAAAAAAACTATCGAAAGTCCCAGACCGACAGCTCCAACAGCTATTACAGCAGAAAGTAGGTCCTTCATCTCAATTGCGATTATCGCCCCTATAATCATAAATACCAATAAAACATATAATTCTATCATTTTGTTACCTTAATAAAATATAAAATAATATTATCATTCCTAAAAGACACCAGGAAAGATATGTAGGAAGTATACCATTGTGTAAGTAGCTCAAAATCTTATTAAATCCAAAGGTTATTATGGAACCTAAATAGTAAATATCAAATACTTTTCTCTCGGCTAATCTATAAATAGCATCTAAGGGAGTTATCTCTTTTATTGTATTATAAAATTCGGTTCCTGAAATCCTCATATTTGGCTGTTTTTCCAATATTTCCCCGCCAATAAATGCTTCTGTCTCTCTTGCTTTTGTTATTGTGCCCAGAAGATAGATTATAATACCGACTGCAATCCCCACAATTATCAAAATAGTAGCAAGGCTTGCGTTCCATATACCTAAAAATTCTATTTTTTCTCCTAAGCTTGGAAAGATAAACATTTTAAGAGGAATTCTGTAAGCAAATACACCGAATATAACGCAGAGACCTGCAAGAAAAACCTGCGGAATCCACATAGTTGGACTAGTTTCTCGTCGTTTGTTAATCATTGCTTCTGCCTTTGTAAGTATTTTGTTAGACAGAGGTTGTTTGTTAACCGGTTGTCCTAAGAATACAGCATGGATTAATTTCATAAAACTCGCCAGGGTAAGTGCACTACCGAACATAGCTGCAATAAGCCATATTATCCAGAGATGACTACCGTTACCAGCTGTCTTTATTATACCCTGATAAATCATCCATTTTGATGCGAATCCGTTAAAAGGAGGTATACCCGATATTGCTAATGATGCTATTAAGAAGGAAGTGAAGGTGATAGGCATAATCTTACCAAAACCGCCCAACTTCTCGAGATTAGTGGTTCCTGCTTCTTTTTCAACTGCCCCCCCCGAAAGAAATAGGCAGGATTTATATATTGTATTGTTTAACATATGAAACAATCCGCCTGCTATGCCAATAGGATTACCAGTGCCGATTCCTAAGACCATATATCCAACCTGGCTTACAGCATGATATCCTAAAAGTCTCTTTAAATCATGCTGTATAAGAGCCATCATAACTGCAGCTACAATAGTAAAACTACCTATCATCATTAAGACAGTATTTAAAGCTGGGCTCATTTTAAACATATACAGGGAAATTCTGACAAGGAAATATATGCCTAGAAGTTTATCCAGAGATGCCGGTAAAAAGGCAGTAACCGGTGTGGGGGCGTCTTGTGCGGTATCTGGAACCCAAGTATGAAATGGCATCGCACCTGCCTTGGCAAAAGCACCCGCTGCAAGGCATATATATGCCAAAACCGCTACCTTTGTATTTAAACTTATGCTTATCTCATCCATCTGAAGCGAACCTGTAAGGCGCCATACAAGAGCCAGCCCAAGAAGCATAAGGGCATCTGTGCCACCAATTATTATAAATGCTTTCTTAGCCGTATAAGATGCATTTTCCGTTTGACTAAACTCTATTAATAAATATAAAAGAAGTCCTAAAAATCCCCAGAATATCATAAAGAGAATAAGATTATTGGAAAAGACAGCACCAAGTGAACTCAGAAGAGTAAGGATTAAAAAAGAATAATAGTAAATCAGGTTTTTTTTCTGCCGCATAAACCCAACAGAATAAATAGTAATTAGCAGGAAAAATATTCCCACAAATATTGCCACAAATATAGATAGATTATCGAATTTAAAAAACTGCGTAGTTAAATTCATTTAACTCCCATCTTATTTCTTAATATCTCGGTTTTTTCCCGAGAAAGTTTAATTAAATCTTTTCCATTATATATCTTCTTCCTCTTTGTATTACATACGGTCATTCTTTCCGTACAGCAATAGCAAGGATCTATAGCAGCTAAAATTATCGTCGCATCTGAAATGTCCTCACCTATAACAGTAGCTTTATATGTAGGGAGGTTCATAAATGTAGGCGCCCTGACCTTATGACGAACAGGCCTGTTTGTACCATCGCTTTTTACATAATGGAAACATTCGCCTCTTGGTGCTTCTATAAATCCTATACCTTCCCCAGGAGGAATATCCTTAATATTAGCATCTATTTCACCACCTGGTAGGTTCAAAAGGCAGTTCTTTATTATTTTTATTGACTCAAAAGTCTCCAATACTCTTACCACCACTTTATCGAAAACATCACCGTTATGGGTAACTATCATATCCCACTCTACTTTATCATAAGCTCCGTAAGGAGAGTCTTTTCTCAAATCTCTGGCTACACCTGAAGCCCTCGCAGTAGGTCCAAGAGCACAATAATTTATAGCGTCCTCTTTTGAAAGAATACCTATTCCTTTCGTTCGAGCATGCAAAACTGGATCGTCTATAACTGCTTTTTTCAGCATCTCCAATGTAGACACGATAGAATCAATCTTTTTAATAACCACTGGTATATCTTCAGATTTTATATCTCTTCTTACCCCTCCGGGCTTAAACATAGCATAATTATTTCTGTTCCCGGTTAATATCTCCATCACATCAAGAATCTCTTCTCTTAGTTTCCATGCCCACATATATACAGTATTATATCCTAAAAAGTGGCCGGCAAGACCTAACCATAGTAGATGTGAGTGTATCCTTTCACCTTCAGCTATTATAGTTCTTATGTATTTGGCCCTCTCTGGTACCTCTATAGGAATAATATCCTCTACTGCTCTCGTATAAGCAAAGGGATGACTTGTTGAACATATACCACAAATTCTCTCAATCAAAAAAGTGGACTGGTCAAATGTCTTTGTCTCAGAGAGTTTCTCTATTCCTCTATGATTATAGCCAATATGCACATCAATATCTACGACCTTTTCTCCTTCAACAGTAAGAAGGAAAAATTCCGGCTCTTCCTGTAATGGGTGGTATGGTCCTATTGGTATTATTGTTTTTTCCATTATACTCCTCTATCTCTTATAACATTCTTATCCCACTCTTTATAATCTCTTCTTAACGGATAAACACCCTCTGGCCAGTCGTCTGGCAAAAGAAGTTTCCTCAAATCTTTATGACCCCTAAAATTTATACCTAAGATTTCATGTATCTCTCTTTCTATCCAGCTTGAACCTTCAAATATAGGTGAAAGAGAATCTATCTCTAGTTTTTGCTTTTGTAATTTTACTCTCAAAGAAATCAACAGGTTAATATCCTCAATCAAAAAATGATAAAGAATCTCCATATGATACCGCAAGTCTACGCCGGATGCAGTATTAAACCGTGCTTTTAAATCTTTAAAAATATAGCTGGCCACTTGAACTATTGAATCAGGTCTAATCTCGACATATACCCTCTTAGGAGATTTATCAAAAACTTCGATTATGTCATCTTTAAATTTTTTTCTTAAATCGTCTAAAACTTCTTCTCGCGTCATGCTCCGTCTCCTTTGTCGTTAAATATGATAATTAATGTAGTCGAACTGATTACTTTTTCTCAGTACTTTTTCTAACTTTCTCAATTAATTTTACTACACCGGCAATAATTGCCTCTGGCTTGGGGGGGCAACCCGGTATATAAACATCGACAGGAATAACCTTATCTATCGGAACAGGACAGTTATAACTATGAATAAACATGCCTCTTGATAAAGCGCATTCTCCTACTGCTACCACAAGGCATGGCTTTGGTATCTGTTCATATAGTCTTTTTGCCCTTTCCATCGACTTCCGATTACCTGAACCAGTAATTAAAAGAACATCAGCGTGTTTTATGCTCCCCACAAGAAGCATACCAAACCTCTCAATATCGAATCTCGGAGTAAGGCAGTCCAGTATTTCAATATCGCAATTGTTGCAACTACCTGTAGACAAATGAAATACCCACGGCGATTTTAGTAGTGCTTTTAATTTTATACTCATATTATCTTCCTAATAATGCCAATATTATAGCTATTATAGCAATTATAGTCATGGGCCCCCAGAAAAACTTGACGGCCTGGTCAATTCTTACACGGGGATTAGTATTTCTTATAACCGTCATCAAGGCGACTAACCCAATATATTTTAACACGCCATACAAGAGATGTATTCCATCAAGCCTTAAACCACCAATGAATACAATTATTAAAAAGAATGGAACTGTAAACATAAGCATATTCTTCATAAGTCTATAAATAGCAAGTCCAGAGCCCGAATATTCTATTAATGGACCACCCGCGATCTCTGTCTCTGCTTCAGGGATGTCGAAAGGAACCAGCGCTAATTTCGCTTGCATACATATTATTGCCACAATTAGTGCTAAAGTACCAGACCAACTTCCAACAAACGCCCCATTCTGTGCTTGAAAAGTTAATATCTCACCAAGTCTAAAAGTAAATCCAGATTTTATCACTGTAACTAACATCGCAAGTATAAAAGGAAGCTCATAACTTAACACGAGCTTCATCTCTCTTGATGCACCTAAACTTGCAAGTGGATTTTTTGATGCAAAACCACCCATAATAATACTTATAGAAGGAATTACTAAAAGATATAATACTACTATTAAATCACCTAAAAAACTCTTTGTAGGATTAATATTATTTATCCACAATAAAGTAGATACTAATATCACGCTTGCCAAGCCAATAACTGGGGCCATCAAAAACGTTACCTTTGATGAACCTGCCGGAATAAGTGTTTCCTTGCCTAAAAGCTTTACAATATCTATTAATGGTTGTAAAAGAGGTGGACCCACACGATATTGAACTTTCGCTGTAACCTTTCTATCTATCCAGCTGGCTAAAAGTCCAATAATAGCTGTTAATAAAAATCCAAAAAATAAAAAATAAAATATGTAAATCATGCCTTCTCTCTATTCCAATGAGTTGAGTGAACTATAATGTTATCACCAACTAAAAAAGTATTTTCATCCAGTTTAATATCGCCTGTTTTTAAACTTAATGCCCCATAAGGGCAGCTCTTTACGCATAACAATTCATCTTTCTGGTCTCTTCTATCAAGACAAAAATCACAATTATGAATTAATAACGGAACATTTTCAGGATATATTGTGCCATAAGGACAAGCATGGGAACATGATTTACAGCTTATACATCTCATATTGTGTCTTATCAACAACTTATCCTCCTGTTGTTCAATCGCCTCTACCGGGCAAGCATGAACACAGTGCGGCTCTTCACATTTACGGCATACCAATGCATAGGTTGCAAGCTCTATTATAGAAATAATACCATTATTATCTGGATGATAAAAATAACTACAATTGATAACACATTCTTTACACTCCCCAGAGGCACAAATATTAAGATCTATAAAGAGCCTTAAATCCTTGCCTTTTTCTGGCTTAATATTTAATTTTTCCTGATGAATTTGTTCTGCGCTTGTGTACATCTCTAATCCCATATATTTGGAAAATTTTTTATCTTATCATAACTAAAAACAGGACCATCTTTGCAAACATAATATATCCCTAATCTACAATGACCACATTTCCCTATACCACATGACATATTCTTCTCCATAGAAAGGTATATATTCTCTTCTTTAAAGCCCATCTCAAGTAGTTTTTTAGTCGAAAACTTCATCATTACTGGTGGCCCACAAACAATAGCAATACCACTTTCATAATCCATATCTACTCCATCCAGAATTGTAGTTACAACACCTACATTTCCTTTCCATCCGCTATCACCTTTGTCGACAGTAAGTTTTATATCCAAATCTTCTCGTTTGGCCCAATTGTCTTCTATTTCGCTCCTATATAGCAACTCCTGAGGTGTCTTGCAACCGCCTCTAAAAAATAATTTTTTAAATTCTCCGCTCCTATCTAAAAACTCATACATCAAACTTCTAATAGGTGCAAATCCACATCCACCACCCACAACCAATATTTCCTTGCCTTTAAACCTATTTATAGGATAACCTTTCCCGAAAGGTCCTCTCACACCTACAATATCACCTTTTTTAAGTTCATGAACTTTTTCGGTAACCTTGCCTACATTCATAATAGTTATTTCCATTATATCTTTTATAGTAGGCCTTGATGAGGGGGTAAAGGGAGCCTCACCAATGCCCGGAATGGTCAGCTCAATAAACTGTCCTGTTTCGAAGGTTATCGGTTCCTTTGGTTCAACCCTAATCGTCTTTATGGTAGGTGTTTCAGATATAACTTCTGTAATTTCAGCCTTAATAGGCCTATATGGATTTTCAATCTTATACATCATATACCAATCTCTTAAGGACCTTTCTTATATCTATTTTTGCCGGACAAGCAGATATACAACGACCACAACCTGTACAAGCATAAATATCAGCAACTTTTGGGAAAAAATCAAATTTCTTCTCAAATCTGTTCCTCAATCTCATCCACAATTCTGGACGGGGATTTGCGCCTCCCGCAACCTGAGCAAAATCTTTTATCATACAGGAATCCCAAATGCGCAAACGTGCCATCTTATTTTCACTTTTCTGGTCATAAAGTAAAAAACAATGGCACGTGGGACAGATTGTATTACACGCTCCACACTCAACACAATTATTCGCTTCATCAGCCCAGATATTAGATTCGTATCCTCTTTCTATAATGTTTTTAAACGAATCCTGATGTGGGATATTGTTTTCTTTTATATTTTCTTCCACCGCTTTAATTACTTTTTCTCTCTGCTTATCTCTTTGGGATATAAATTCTTCTTTTACTTCTTCAAAAAGAAAAGAGTATTTCTCAACAAGGTCTTGTCCCTTTTGCGAACTAACCTCGAAAATAAAACCTTCTCTTACTACCGAAAGATTTATATCAAAATTTTCAAGTGGGTAAGGTTTAACATTTAGTGTAAGGCAAAAACATGTATCTATAGTAGAAGTACAATCTGCAGAAATAATAAGGTTATTTTTACGCACATTAATGTAGAAAGGATCTTGGTAATCATGATTTTCAAATACATAATCCTGTACTTGCAATCCTTTTAGGTCACAAGCTTTCACACCAACTATACAGTAAGGTTTCTGGATTTTTTGAGGAATATCAGATTTGAAGTTTTCGGCAACGATTTCACGTGCACGGAAGAAAAAAGATTTTAGTGGTTCAAAGGCTCGCACTTCACTGATAACAATATCATCAGTAAAGTCAATATACTTTTTATAAAAATACTGATCGTTCTTTTTAATAGGGATGTAAACATCATAATCGTTCTTTAAATTTTCGAGAAATTTTGTAAAATTACTCGAAGAAATATACTGCATATTAGTGCTTCCCCTTGTAAAATGATTGCAACATTTTAGTTTTCTTAATCTTATGTTATTTATTTTAGTACTTTTTTAATAATCTCTTTATCTAAATTCTTTGGTTCTTACCTAAAATATACATTAACTACTGATTTTTATTTTTATTAAATCACTTGATATTATTTTGTGAATATTATCACAAATCAAAATACGAGGCAATTATATCACTAAGACGGGTAGTGTGTCAACCCTTCAAATTCAATTTTTTTTAAAAATATAAATACTTTATCAAGAGGTCAGGTAATAAGTTAATCCTTCAAATTCAATAGATAAGTCTACATAATGTATTTTAATTTCCGGGGGTAATACGATATGGACGGGGACAAAATTCAAAATGGCTTTAATCCCACCCTTCACTATTTTATCCGCGACTTCTTGAGCATAACTAAAAAGAAATATTTTTTTGCTTCAAAACGAAATTTCCTCTTCTTATCTCGTAGTTATAAATATGGGGTAACCTAATTCCTCTAATTTTTGCGATATGTTTTGGGCTTCCTCATAGCTTTTAAATTCCCCTACCTGCACTTTATAAAGGGTTTTTCCTTTAACTATATAAGTCTGGTATCCTTTATCTCTTATCTCTTTAGCTAAATTCTGGGCATTTATCTCTTTTGAAAAAGCTCCTACCTGAACAGTATACACCTTCTTGTCTGAAACTATTTCAGACTCCTTTACTACCTTTACTTCTGGTTCTCCTTTTGGAGTTTTAATCACGCTCGGCTCAGTAAGTGGTGGCTTCTCTTCTGAAGTAATCTCTTTTTTTATTTCTTCCTCAGGAAATTTCTCCTTTTCTTCAACCTTTTCCACTGTTTCCTTTTGCGGTAACTCAACAGGTACTTTTATGACCGGAGATTCTACTTTCTCTTCTTCCACAATTGTCGGCTCTTCGGGGGGAATATAACTCCTATCTCTGGCTAAATTAAAGGCCACACCCAAAATTATTATCGCGCCTATTAAGATAATAAAGGTTTCCAGATTACTTCT
>JAHJOY010000082.1 GCA_018819665.1 bacterium | reverse complement strand
TAATACAAAAAATATCTATATTTTTTATTTTATTAATCGCCATTACCCTCGTTCTGTCTATTAATTTTTTCCCGGATAAAATTCTCTTGAAAGAAGGGCAAATCTGCACAAAAGATATTCTGTCCCCGGGTGATTTTGAATTTGTAGATTTAGAGGCAACGCAAAATTTAAGAGAAAAAGCTGCCAAATCGATAAAAGAAGTGTATGATTTAAATTTAGCAAATATTGAAAATGTTGAAAAACAAATAGATAGTCTCTTTTCAAAGATAAAAGAATACCAAGAAAAAATAGATGAATCATCTAAGGATACTACTGCCCCTATAATGGAGAACGATAGGAGATTGACAGATGATGAGTTAAACGAAATGGCTAATAAAATAAATAAAGATTTAGGATTATATATTAGTGAACAGGTCATAGCAGGTTGTCTCCAACTGGATAATCTATCTTTAGAAAAAATAAGGGTAGATATTAAAAGTTCTATGAGAAAAATTATGGAACAAGGAATTAAAATAGATGATTTAGAACACGCTAAAAAACAATTAATTAGAGAGATTAGCGAGATTTCCCTTGATCATCATGATGCCCTGATTGCCAGCGAGATTGCTACCTCTTTGCTTCTACCAAGTTTATTTTTAAATGAAGAAGATACAGAAAAAAGACGTCAGGAAGCCATCGCTTCGGTAGATGATGTTATAAGAACAATTCAAAAGGGGCAGATAATTATAAGAAAAGGAGAAGTGGCAACTTCGGAAGATATCGCCATTCTTAATGCTTTAGGTCTAAAAAATCCCAAGATAAATTTTTTCAACATTATAGGAATAATTATGATTACTGCGATCTGCCTTTTAGTGGTCTTTTTATATTTAAGCTACTTTTATCCTGACATTTATGAAAATGTAAACAAATTGATATTGCTGGGCATTATTTCTATTTTTGTTGTTTTGCTCGCTAAATTAGCAAGTCAGGCATCAGGATATTTAATGCCTATTGCAGCTGCCTCAATGTTAATTGCCATATCTTTAAGTCCTAATATTGCCATATTGCTTACCGTTATATTAAGCTTGTTAATAGGATTTATTCCGGGAGGCGGATTAAATTATATTTTAGTCTCGATAATTAGTGGGATTGTAGCTATATATAGTATTCGGAAAGCTACCCAAAGGTCAAACCTGACCCGTGCAGGGTTAATTATTGCCGGAGTTAATATCATTACTATATCAGCTTTGGGTTTAATCAATAATGAAGGTTATTATCTAATTTTACAAAATAATTTATGGGGAGTGCTAAACGGTTTTTTAGCAGTCATTTTGACTATCGGAATTCTACCTTTCTTAGAAAGCTATTTCGATATCACCACCTCTTTTAAACTGATGGAATTATCTAATCCTAACCAGCCTTTACTAAAAAAGATGATATTGGAAGCACCCGGTACCTATCATCACAGCATAGTTGTAGGAAATTTATCTGAGACTGCTGCCGAAGAGATTGGAGGTAATGGGTTGTTAGCTCGGGTTGGTGCTATTTATCATGATATAGGTAAAATAAAAAGACCTTATTTCTTTACTGAGAATCAAGAAGCATATAAAAATATTCATGATGAGATGGAACCCAGTTTAAGCGCTTTAGTAATTGCTTCTCATGTTAAAGAAGGAATAGAATTGGCGAAAAAAAGTAAACTCCCTAAGGATATAATTGATATAATTGCCCAACACCACGGAACCAACTTGATTACCTATTTCTTCCACAGAGCTTTAAAAGAAAATGGATTAGCTAATGATGCAGTCGCCGAAGAGAATTATCGTTATTCTGGACCAAAACCCCAGACTAAAGAAGCAGGAATTATTTTATTAGCTGATTCATTAGAAGCAGCAACCAGAAGTTTAACCAATCCTACACCAACCAGAATAAAAACCCTGGTGAAAGAAATTATCCAGAAGAATTTAGAAAATGGCCAGTTGGAAGAATGTGATTTGACCTTGAAAGACTTGGATAAAATTGGCGATAGTTTTTCCCGGATACTTACCGGAATGTTTCACAGCCGGGTGGAATATCCCGATGAGGATTTAATAAAAAAAATAAAAGAAGAGGGAAAAAAGAATGGAAATTCTGATAAAAAATCAGCAGAAAATAATAAAGATAAATCGAAGAAAAACAAAAGGGATAATCAAAATGGTTCTGCAACATCTCAAAGTTGATGAAAAAACTGAAATCAGTGTTCTATTTACTGATGATAAATTTATAAGGTCACTGAATAATAAATATCGAGGGATTGATAAACCAACCGATGTTTTATCTTTTAGTTTACGGGAAGGGTCTGTTAAAACTCCGAAAGCAGAGAGCGACAAACTTTTGGGGGATATAATTATCTCCGTTGAGACTGCCCAAAGGCAGGCAGATAACTTAAATCATAGTATGGAAAAAGAGTTAGCAGTATTATTAATTCATGGCTTATTGCATTTAACCGGTTATGCCCACGAAGAAGACAAAGATTATAAAATTATGCGGGAAAAAGAGAGTGAAATCTTGAGAATATTTGATTTGTCACCTGATGTTTAATATAATGAAATTAGCGGTTATATTTATTTACTTTTTAAGATTATTTTAACCCAAAAAGTAAATATGTAGAAAAAAAATACTTGGCATAGATTTGCTGAACGAGAAGAGATGAAAAAATGGGGGAGGTGAGTTATAGGCTTATAAAATATTTGCTTTTAGTTAGTATATAAAATTATATTTTAAAAATTAAAGGAGAATCTATTAATGTTAAAACGTAAGACAATATTAATTTTAGTATTAGCAATTAGTTTAGTAATGGGAATGCTTAGTTTTGGGATGGCTGCTGAAAGACAATTTGTAGCTATTGCTACCGGCGGAACCGGTGGAACTTATTATCCTCTGGGTGGAGCTTTAGCTCAGATGCTTTCTAATAATGTCGAAGGATTAATCGTGACTGCCCAAACTGGAAACGCTTCTAGAGCAAACTGTAACTTAATAAGTAGAAGTCAAATTGAAACTGCTTTTTCCCAGGCTAATGTTACCTATTGGAGTTATACTGGAACAGGAATATATGTAAATGAGCCTATCCTCACTAATTTAAGAGGTATTGCCTCTTTATATCCGGAAACTATTCATATAATTGCTACTAAAGCCTCCGGAATCAAAACTATAGAAGACCTCAAAGGAAAGAAAGTGGGAGTTGGTGCACCTAACAGCGGAACTGCTGCTGATGCTGAAATAATTTTAAAAGCTCATGGAATTACTTTTGATGATATAAAAGCAGATTTTATTGACTTTAATGAAGTTGCCCAGCGTTTAGTCGACGGGCAGATAGATGCTGGTTTTACTACCGCTGGTTACCCTACTTCCAGTATTATTGATATAGCAACCAAGAGAGACATGGTGCTGGTGCCTATCAGCGAAGAAAAGATAAAAGAATTAGTTGCAGCAATTCCTTATTATGGAGCTACAGCTATCCCGGCTGGAATATATAAAGGTATAGATGAACCTGTTCCAGCCCTTGCCACACCCGCTTTATGGATCTGTGATGCCAAATTATCACCTACCTTAGTCTACAAAATGACTAAAGCTTTATGGGAGCACCGAGATGTATTAGAAAAAGTACATTCTCAGGGTAAAAATATTACTTTGGAAACTGCCCTTGACGGTATGGGAATACCTTTGCATCCGGGTGCAGAATTATACTACAAAGAAGTTGGCTTAGTTAAATAAATTTAGGAAAGTAATATCCGGGTACCATAAAATGAGATTTTTTAGTTATGGTACCCGGAATCAATTTATATGTTAAAGAATAAATATGTTACACCGTTTTTATTGCTTATTGCCATAATTATTATTATAATATTATTTTTTATTCCGGTATATTTCCTGGAACTCAAGCCTTTTTCTGATGGAGAATTAATTTTTAAACAGAAAATCCAACCAGGGGATGAATTTATTTTAAAATATACTCACTCTGTAGCCCTAACTCCTGTATGGGAAATATTTATCATCGATAAAGATTATCACATTATATTAATTGAAACTGATTTTATCGATCACGGAGCAGGGCTCCCTTATACAACTTTTGAGAATGAAATATTTGTGGAAGAGGAGGGTAGATTTAAAATAAAAAACATGCACAGGATTATACCTACCCCAATCTATTATAGAATTGGGGCGGTAAGAGAAAATATTTTTTATTTTAAAGGCGAAGAAATTAATTTATCTTCATTAGTGGGGGATAGATTGTTAACTATTGAAACTGATAAAACTAATCTACTTAATTATTTGTTAGGAGAAAACTTATAAATGGTTGAAGATGTGAAAACTGAAAATAAAGAAATTGATGTTCAGAAACTTATGGAACAATATGATTCTGAATCGAGAATAAGAAAACCTTTAGGGATTATGGCCATAATTATCTCGATTATTGCTATATCTTTCTCGGCTTTCCAGTTTTATACCGGTGGATTTGGTCTGCTTTTAGCTCTAAAACAAAGAGCATTTCATCTGGCTTTTACTTTGTGTTTAGCATTCCTTATTTACCCCAGTAGTAAAAAAAGTTTTGACAAAAATAAAGAAAAAATACCTTTTCTGGACATAATTCTGGCTGTATTGGGAGCAGGTGTATGTTATTATTTAGTGCTATTTTACAATGCTATGGTAATACGCTCCGGTTTACCTACTACGCTTGATTTAATTATAGGTGGCCTGATTATCATATTAGTCTTGGAAGCAACCAGAAGAATTATAGGCTCAGCTCTCCCTATAGTAGTAATTGTATTTTTACTGTATTCTTATTTTGGGCAGATTATGCCGGGATTCTTCGCTCATCGAGGGTACTCTTTGGAAAGAATAATAGAGCATCTATATGCCGGAACGGAAGGGATCTTTGGCATACCTTTAGGAGTGTCTTCTTCTTTTGTATTCCTTTTTATTCTATTTGGAGCGGTATTAAATAAAACTGGGATGGGTAAATTTTTTATTGACATAGCTCTGGCTCTTGCGGGACATACTACCGGAGGGCCGGCTAAAGTTGCAGTTATAGCGAGTGGTTTGATGGGTTCTATCAACGGAAGTTCAGTTGCCAATGTAGTAACAACTGGGAGTTTTACCATTCCATTAATGAAGAGCATAGGTTATCGGAAGGATTTTGCCGGAGCAGTAGAGGCGGCCGCCTCTACTGGTGGGCAGATATTACCCCCGGTAATGGGAGCAGCTGCCTTCGTAATGGCGGAATTTTTAGGGATTCCTTATATTAAAATTGCTGCAGCAGCAGCTATTCCGGCAATAATATATTACATCGCCGTAGGAACAATGGTCCATCTGGAAGCTTGTAAATATGGGTTAAAAGGTCTACCCAAAGAGCAGCTTCCCAATTTAGGTAAAGTATTGAAAGCTAGAGGTCATTTAATTATCCCTATACTTGGTTTAGTATATTTATTAGTAAGAGGGTATACTCCCTTATTCTCCGCTTTTTGGGCAATTGTGATGAGCTTAGCTATAAGTATGGTAAAAGCTGAAACTCGTTTAAATTTAAAGAAATTAGGTGAAGCCTTTGAGGAGGGTGCCAAGAGTGCTTTAGGTGTAGCAGCAGCATGTGCCTGTGCTGGAATGGTAGTGGGAGCGGTAACTCTTACTGGTTTGGGATTAAAGATTGCTAATGGACTGGTGATGTTAGGCCATGGAAATCTAATGTTAACTCTTTTCTTCACTATGATTGCCTCCATTTTGTTGGGAATGGGACTTCCTACAACTGCAAAATATATCATTCTATCTATCATGGCTGCACCTGCTTTAGTTGATTTAGGGGTAAACCCTTTAGCTGCCCATCTATTTATCCTTTACTTTGGAGTCATCGCTGATCTTACCCCGCCAGTTGCGGTAGCAGCTTATGCCGCGGCAGGAATTTCCGGCGGGAATTCTATGAAAACCGGTTTTATTGCCGTGAGATTAGCGGTAGCGGGATTTATGATTCCCTTTATATTCGCTCTTGATCCCGGACTATTATTTATAAATAGTACGGTAGTCCATACTTTGGTATTGATTGTTACTTCTTTAGCCGGTGTATTAGCCTTGGGAGCAGCTGCTGGTGGATATCTTCTTGACCATGTTAAAATATATGAGAGATTTTTATTAATTATTAGTGCACTTGCTTTAATAAAACCCGGGTTATTAACTGATGGAATAGGCATAATATTATTAGCGGGAGTAATAATCTTACAGAAGATAAGAATATCGAAGAAAGTTAAACTTGCATAGTTTAATTAAAAATATCTGTGTTAATTTTAATTTTTAGTAATTTTGTAATAAAAGACCGTTAGATTAGGAATCTAAAAACTCAATTATTGTTTATATTTAAATTCCTAATCTAACTGAGATAAAATAGACACATCATCTTGGTTGAATTGATTAAAATGGTCGATATTTTAGAATATACTTAACGGTTTTTGAAAAAGTTGCGGTGATTATTTTTTGGATGACCCTCTTAATTTAATAATATTGATATTTGAAGTTATCACTTTATTGGGCTTCATAATACTATCAGCCTTTTTTTCCAGTGCAGAGACCGCTCTCTTCTCACTTCATAAGCTGCAATTAAAAAAAATACAAAAAGAAGAAGAGAATAATTGGCGGATAAAATCAATTATCAGACTCCTTGATGACCCCCAAAGAACCTTAATCTCTATTTTAATCGGGAATATGTTCGTAAACATTGCGGCTTCCTCTTTGGCTACTTATTTAGCTATAAAACTTATTGGAAATATAGGTATAGGTATAGCCAGCGGAATAATGATTTTTGTAATACTTGTTTTCGGAGAAATTGTCCCGAAATCATTAGCTGTTGTTAATGCAGAAAAAATTTCCAAAAGAGTTGCCAGACCGATAGAAATAATTTCCACCGGGTTATTCCCTTTAATTAAAGTTTTTAAAGTAGTAATTAGTGTCCTGTATTACTTTTTTGGTAAAAAAAGCATTAGAGAGAAAAAAGAAATTACCGAAGAAGATTTAATAACCCTGATAGATGCTGGTAAGGATGAGGGAGTGATAGAAGAGGAAGAGAAGGAAATGATTAGAAATATATTTGAATTTGGCGATACTATGGTAAAAGAAGTAATGATCCCCCGGGTAGATATGGCTTGCATCTCCTCCGATACCAAGTTAGGTTCAATATTAAAATTGATTAAAAAAATGGGACATTCGAGAATCCCTGTATATGAAGAAACTATAGACAATATTATCGGAATATTGTATGCCAAGGATCTTTTAGGTATATACGAGCAATGGTATACTTCAAAGGAAAAGTTTGATTTAAAGGGGATAATAAGGGAGGCTTACTTTGTTCCGGAAAATAAAAAAATAGACGAATTGTTGGATATTTTTCAGAAAGACAGAATTCAAATTGCCATTGCTATTGATGAATATGGCGGGACAGCAGGATTGATTACCATGGAGGATGTGGTAGAGGAAGTAGTAGGCGAGATAATCGATGAATACGATAAAGAGATAAAATTGTTTGAAATGATCGGAGATAATACTGTAATTGCTGATGCAATAATAAGTATTGACAAGATTAATGAAATTCTAAACATTGAAATACCTGAAAATGGTTTCGAGACCCTGGGTGGTTTTATTTTTGATCTATTGGGCAGGGTACCTAAGAAAGATGAAAAGATAAAGTATCAGAATTGTCAAATGATAATAGAACAGGTAATAAAAAATAGGATTAGAAGAGTAAAGATAATAAAAGAACTACCGCAGGCTGAAAATAATACCCCGGGTAAAGATGCATAGGAGGTAAGGAAATTTTGACAGAATGGTGGATTAAAGTCAGTCCTTTTATATTATTTATGTGTATATTTATTGCTGCTTTTTTTTCCGGTGCAGAAACTGCAGTTATCTCTACCAGTAAGCTGCATCTTAAATATTTAGCCAAGATAGGAGATAAAAAAGCTATAATAGTATCTAATTTAATTAAAAAGCCTGATAAATTTTTAAGGCTGGTTTTAATTGGAACTAATATAGCAGTAATCGTATCTTCTACGGTTTCCTCTGCCCTGGCAATGCATATATGGGGTGACAGAGGAGTCACTATTTCGATATTACTTACCACTCTAATAATTTTAGTTTTTTGCGAGATAATTCCTAAAACTATTGCTCAAAATAATCCTCAGAAAATTTCGCTTAAGGTAGCTTATTGTTTAAAAATAGCCTCTTACATCCTTTATCCCGTTGAAGTCTTTTCCAGTTGGATATCGAACTTTATCATTAGAATCTTTACTGGAAAGAAGTATGTGCCTCTAAATGCTTTTTTCACTAAAAAAGATTTAAAATTGTTTTTTGAAGTCGGCGAAAAAGAAGGCGCATTAGAGAAAAAGGAAAAGAGTATGATTGAGAGAATTTTAAATTTAAATGATATTTTTGTTAAGGATGTAATGATCCCCCAAAAATTTATGGTAGCTGTTGAAGAAAATACTTGCTTAGAAGAAGCTGTAAAATTAATGAACAAAGAAGGTCTTTCCAGGATACCGGTTTATAAGAATAATATAAATAATATCATAGGTTTTATTTACGCCAAAGACTTCCTAATAGGAGATTTAGAAAAGAAATTAAGTAAAAGTATAAATTTATTAGGTTTGATCCATCCGCCTTACTTGGTTTCAGAAAATAAAAGGATTACTAATCTTCTGAAAGAATTTCAGAGAAATAAAGTTCATATTGCGGTAGCAATAAATAAAGATAAAAAAATATCCGGAGTAGTCACCATAGAAGATTTATTAGAGGAAATTTTTGGAGAGATAGAAGACGAATTTGATAAAGCTAAATAATTATAAAATAAT
>JAHJOY010000009.1 GCA_018819665.1 bacterium | reverse complement strand
CCAAGTCTCTTTAACACGCCAGCGATCAATTCAGTAATATCAGGATCATAAACTCCTAATATCTGCCGTTTCACCCCTGCTGGATTTGTAAGGGGACCGAGCAGATTAAATATGGTGCGAAAACCTATTTCCCTTCGAGGCCCTATTGCATACTTCATTGCCGGATGGAAGACGGGCGCAAAGAAAAAAGCAATTCCAAGTTTTTGCAAACACTCTTCAACTTGAGAAGGAGTTAAATTAATATTTATTCCCAGTGCCTCCAGAACATCAGCGCTTCCGCTTTTACTAGATACTCCCCTATTGCCATGTTTTGCCACCATTATCCCTGTTCCAGCTACTACAAAAGCAGCAACTGTAGAAATATTAAATGTCCCTTTAGTATCCCCACCTGTACCACAAGTATCTACTGCCAAAGGATAAGTTTCTTTTAAAGAAACAGCATTTTCCCTCATTGCTCGGGCACATCCGGTAATCTCCTCTACAGTCTCTCCTTTCACTCGCAAAGCTGTTAAGAAACTAGCAATTTGGGCTGGGGTAGTTATTCCCTGCATAATTTCATTCATTGTGTCATAAGCTTCTTCTTCGTTCAAGCTTTCTCCGGTTACTATCTTATTTAATATCTCTTTAAACATTTTCTTGTCTCCCTTCTTTTAAAAATATTATCTTTTAAATTTTTCAGCGATAGTTATAAAATTTTTTAAAATATTCTTCCCTGATGAAGTTAAAATGGATTCGGGATGAAATTGTAGACCTTCTACAGGGTATTCCCTATGGCGGACTCCCATAATCGTACCATCATCTGTACGAGCAGTAATTTCAAGACAGGGAGGCAAGGAAAGTGAATCTAAAACTAAAGAATGATAACGCCCGGCTATAAATGGATTATCTATTCCTGAATATAAACCCTTTTGGTTATGATAAATAGAAGAGGTCTTGCCATGCATTAACTTCTTTGCCGGCACTACTCTGCCCCCATAGGCTACTCCAATAGATTGGTGCCCCAAACAAACTCCCAAAATAGGAACTTTATTCCCTAGTTCTTGAACTGCTTCTACTGAAATTCCAGCTTCTTTAGGAGTACAGGGGCCTGGAGAAATTACTATTCCGATCAAGGATTTTTTTACAATTTCCTTTAAGGTTATCTCATCATTTCTATACACTTCGGTTTCCATACCTAACTCACCTAAATATTGAACTAAGTTATAAGTAAAAGAATCATAATTATCAATTACTAATATCATTCTTACTCCCTCCTTTGCCAATGTAACATTTAGTGCCAGGCACTAAATGTTACATTTTAAAAATTCTCTGCCAATTCTATAGCCTTAAGTAAGGCCATAGATTTATTTAAAGTTTCTTTATACTCCATTTCTGGAATTGAATCTGCTACAATGCCAGCTCCTGCCTGAATGTAAGCTTGATTCCCCTTAAATATAATGGTGCGAATAGTAATACAAGTATCCATGTTCTGATTAAAACCGATATATCCAATTGACCCGGCATAGGCACCTCTACCATTAGTCTCTAACTCATCAATAATCTCCATCGCCCGAACTTTTGGTGCCCCTGAAACTGTTCCCGCCGGAAAACAAGCCTCTAACACATCAAAAGCGTCCTTTTCTGGTTGAATTTTACCTTCCACTTCTGAAACTAAATGCATTACGTGAGAAAATTTTTCTACCTTCATAAAAGTACTCACTTTCACCGTTCCAGGACAACAAACTCTACCTAAATCATTTCGAGCTAAATCTACCAACATAGTATGCTCTGCCCGTTCTTTTTCGTCTTCTAAGATCTCTTTTTCTAATTCTATATCTTCTATTTCGGTCTTCCCCCTTGGGCGTGTCCCGGCAATAGGTTTACTCTCTACTAATTCACCAGTTAACCGAACTAATGGCTCCGGAGATGCTCCGACTATCTGTATTTCACCAAAATTCAAATAATACATATAAGGAGAAGGGTTCAAACTCCGCAAAGAACGATAAACTTCAAATGGATGGAGCCCTGTTTTTTTGGTAAGACATTGTGATAACACTACCTGAAAAATATCTCCCGCTAAAATATATTCCTTAGCCCTTTTCACTTTTTCAATAAATTCTTCTCGTGTAACATTGCTTTTTAATATATTATTGTCTCCTCTATTATTTTTTCTGCCCTTCTTTTTCAATTCTTCTAAAGGTAATGGTTTTTTAATTTGAGCTATAATTCTTTCAATCTGCTCTACTGCCTCATCATAAGCCACCTCTTTAAAAAGCTCATCTAATGGATTATTTATAATTATCCACAACTGATGAGTTAAATGATCAATAACTAATGTTGCCCTGGCAAAAATTAGAATACAATCTGGCATTTCGAGGTCAATATTTTTTTTCTCAGGCAGTTTCTCTACAAACCTGACCATATCATAACCAAAGTAGCCAACTCCACCACCAAAAAAACGAGGCAGACCACCTATGGGAATTGTTTTAAAATCATCAAATAATTTACGTAAATAAAGCAAAGGATTTTCATAAAGAACTATTTTCTTATCTTCTTTTATTATCTCAATCTTGAGACCTTTGTTCTGAAAAACTAAAAAAGGATCAATGCCGATAAAGGAATAACGAGCTAACTTTCCATCTCCCTCTGCACTCTCCAGCAAATAACTAAATTTATTACTCTTCATTTTCTGAAAAATACTAATTGGTGTTTCTGTATCGATAAGAATTTTTCGATATACTGTAAGCATATTCGCTCTACTGGCCAATTGTATAAATTCCTCTTTGTCCGGATAATATATTCTATCTTTCATCTTATTTTAGCCACCTCCTCTTAGAATTTATAAATACCCTATAATAAAAAAACCTTTCGCCCCTGTTAACATTATCGCAATGTTAGGGACGAAAGGTTAAGTTTCGCGGTGCCACCCTGATTGAGTCTAACAGATTAATATAATTCAATATTAATACTATTATCTATTAGGCCCCTCTTGATTAAGCGTACGGGTATATAAACAAAAAACCTTTCATCTCCAAGAGACGAAAGGTTAATTCCGTGGTGCCACTCTAATAGGATTTTTATTTATTTAGAAAAATCCTACTCTTTAAGAGTACGGGCAATATAAATTAATTATATACCGATACACTTTTCCTTTTTACGGGGGAAAAGTCCGCCAAAACTTACTCGGACTATTTGAGTCCTTTCAGTTTGAAGCTTGTGGGTCCATTTCGCAGATCCTTTAAAATCTTTGTGTCGCTTCTCACCAAAAACGACTCTCTGTTAAATTTTGTAATCTGCTACTTCTCCCACGCTTTGCTTTTAACTATTTATTATTTTTAATAATTATAACATGGATGTCAAGTCTACGAATTATAGTATCGAGTTAAGAAAGAGAAAGAAAAGAGAAACAAAAGTACCATTATCCTTTTTATCTTACCATCCCAATAAAATTTATGCTAATCAATAAATCTTCTTATAATTTTCTTAAAGTTTATCTTAGGTATTTTTTTGCAACATTTTTCTTTTCTTATTAAACATTACTATAGTACCGATTACCCCAACCAAAAAACCTATAGGGCAGGCAAAGATAGCGATAAGGAAGAATATCACTTCAAAGGCTTTCATCAGATAGCTTAATATGGTTATATGGCTGGTAACCTGCTCTAAACCATAAAAGATATTGTGTAGTAAAGCAAAGACAAAAAATCCTGCAGCAGAAGCCCCGGTCAATATTAAAAGCTTTTTAAGCTTCCCCTCTACTTTTTGTACTAAAGTTAAACCGATAAGTACACTACCCAATATAACCAGAATAACTCCGGAAATTATCATAAAAGTACCACTTATAAATCCTCTAAATGCAGGGATGAAAATTATACTTATTGCTAAAACAAAAACTGTTACCAGCAAATAAAATATTATAGTTAAGGTGTTTTCTTTTTGACTCTCTGTAACTAAACCCATGCTTTTCACCCCCTATTGAGTGAAGACTTTGTCAGCGGGTAACGATTCTTTAACAAAGTTAATAGTTCTTATAAATCTTACGAAAATGGAATCCATAAACGGCATAGGTTATGGCCATGGGTAAAAGTTGTGGACGTCGAAATAAAGACCAGAAAAAAAGTTTCCAATAATAAATCCTCTCTTTCCCAATTATACCTAGATGCCAGACAGATTTAAGGAATGCAGTAAGATAATAAAGATGGAAGTGATATTTCTTCTTTTGCAAAGGTTTAGTATTTTTTAAAAGGGTTAGGAGACGTTGATAGTAATACTTTGGAGAATAAATTGTACTTAATACTTTTTTATAACCGTTAATAAGCGTTTTATAGTTCATTTTGGGGATAAAATTAACGGAAAAGTCAGTATTGTCACCTGTAGCTTCCTTTAATAGTCTATTCTCTTTAACAAGTCGCTGGTATAGTTTAGTACCGCGTGGAGCATTTAATAGCCCGACCATGGCGCTGACTATCCCACTTTTTTGAACAAATTCAATCATTCTTTCAAAAATTGCCGGTGTATCATTATCAAATCCAATAATAAATCCTCCGTTAACTACCAAACCAAACTTTTGGATCTTTTTAACACAAGCTATCAGATCACGATTTTTATTTTGCGACTTACCGCATTCTGCTAAGCTCTTTTCATTGGGAGTCTCAATCCCTACAAATACTGAACCAAATCCTGCCTGAACCATCAATCGCATAAGTTCCTCATCATCGGAGAGATTTATCGAGGCCTGAGTAGTAAAGGTGAAAGGATATTTTCGTTCTTCCATCCAATTAATCATCGCCGGCAATACTTCAACTTTTAATTCTCTTTTATTCCCAATAAAATTATCGTCGACAATAAATACTCCACCTCTCCATCTCCGCAAATAGAGACTCTCTAATTCTGCTAATATTTGGTCTTTGGTTTTTAGCCGCATTTTATGCCCGAAAAGTAAGGTAACATCACAAAAATCACAGTTAAAGGGACACCCTCGAGAATATTGGATACACATAGTGACATATTTATTTATATCAGCTAATTCCCAAAGGGGAATGGGGGTCTTTTTTATATCTACCCACTGATCTGAGGTATAGATATGTTTAAGGTGTCCTCGTTCTAAATCTTCTAAAAATAGAGGTAGAGTGATTTCAGCCTCATTAAGTATAAAATAATCTACATCATCCTCAAAGTCTTCATATCCGGATGTAAAGAGAGGACCGCCGGCAACAATCTTAGTTCCCAACCTCTTACATTGAGTAATTATCTTCTTCACCGACTCTTTTTGAATAGACATAGCACTAATAAATACATAATCAGCCCATTTGATGTCTCTATCAATTAATGCTGTTACCGTCATATCTACAAGTTTTTTCTCCCACTCTTTAGGAAGCAGGGCAGCTACAGTTAACAGTCCCAAAGGAGGGAGACTCGCCTTTTTAGAGATAAACCTTAGGGCATATTTAAAACCCCAGAAGGTCTCTGGATATTCAGGGTAAACAAGAAGTATTTTCATGTTAATCTTCCTTTATAAATATCATTCGCTATCACAAGAAAAGAATCCTTCTTTTCTAAAGATTTTTTTAATTTCTGCCAGGGCAGTCTTGGCCTCAGGAGCCATATCAAAAAACTTGGTTAGTTTTTCACAAGCATAATCATCACAGTAAGCGCAATTTTTAACTTCCTTCTCCTGCCCACACTTTCTTATTTCACAGACTTTGCAATAATTAAAAAGTCGACCAGACTCTTCCAAACACCCATCACAATTAATGTCTTCTGGTTTTATATCGCACTTAAATTCTTTAGACCAAAGTTCTGCTACTTTCTTTCTTTCCTCATCATCATCTTTCTGGGTAGCTACAAAGGCCGGACACTCAGTACAGCTTAATCCGCAAAAGGCAATCATCTTATCCAAAGTTCTCACCCCCTTGTATTATTCTATACTATATACTATCTTGGCAATTTATTCAAAAACTTTGTCAAAAGTGTCTTGACAATAGAACTTTTTTACTGTAAATTGATAAACACTTTTACTTGCTGCCTGAATCCAAAAATAATAATTCAAAATAAATAATTGAGGAGGGAATAGAAATGAACTTAATTGACTTTGGTGTTTTGATTCCCTTCGCCTTGATTACCACCTTCACCCCGGGACCCAATAACCTGAGCTGTGCTTCCATGAGTATTAATTTTGGAATTAAAAAAACTATGAATTACATCTATGGAATTGTTACCGGATTTTTCTTACTGCTGTTGCTCTGCGGATTTTTTTCTAACCTGCTCTTTATAGCCATTCCCTCTGTCGAACCTATCATGCGCTGGGTTGGAGCGGCCTATATTCTCTACTTGGCCCATAGCACTTTTAAAGCCAGTTTTTCCTTTCAGGAAAAGTCCGACCAATTTCTCTGGGGTTTTTATAAAGGTGTATTACTCCAATTTATAAATCCTAAAGGAATCATTTATGGCTTGACCCTTTATTCGGTCTTTCTAAATCCCCTTATCGGTAATCCCTTCTATATTATCCTATTCTCATTGGGCTTTGCTCTCGTAGGTCTCTGTGCTCTTTTAACCTGGGCTTTATTCGGGGCAATTATTAACCAATATTTGCACCATGTAAAATTAAGAATTATTTTAAACAGTATCCTATCCCTTCTTCTGGCCTATACCGCAATAAAGATTAGCGGAATACTTTCCTGAATAAATTCTTTTTGGGAAATTTTTATTAT
>JAHJOY010000081.1 GCA_018819665.1 bacterium | reverse complement strand
GATGGTCTAAATTTATCTCAGTTACATATCCCCGGATTAAACCGGGACTATATCAGAAGATTGGTGGGGGCGGGATATGGGGATGTAAAAAATATGAGGGATACGAATGAGGTCGAGTTGGGTAAATTGCTTCCAGAAAGATTAGTTTAAAGAATTCAGAAAAGAATAAAAGAAGAAAAAGATATTCAAAAAGCGACAAAGCAAAAATTGATAGTTGAAGCTGAAAATCGTGAGCCGGCAATTCTCCCCTCTCCATTGAAAACCACAAATACTACTTCTGCATCTCATAACTTGAAACCCGTTTCTGCAAGCTCTCCACCGAAAACTAAAAACTGTAAACCAACATTTGTAACTATATTAGAAATCGACCGACACCGCCCGGATAGAATAATATTTACAGGCAAAGAAGTTAAAGTTACTACCATAGGTTTTTCTTTGATATGTCTATTAGCTCAACACAGAGGGCAGGTAATGAGCTATGAAGATATTATAAAGAAATTATGGGGAGCCGAAACTGATGCAATTTATACTCGAATAATTCAACATGTATATAAATTTAGAAAAGACATTTTAGATGCAATTAGCAATAACAAAACAAATAAAGAAAAAGTTAAGAATATCTTTAAAGTAGTATCCGGAAGAGGTGTGATGTTAAATATAAATGATGCGGAAATTAAAATAAATTAATAATCGGGGGAACGAACGCTTGTTATTGCCAACACCCGTAGGACAGGCGTCTCGCCTGTCTATTATCTTGATTTTTTAGAAATACATGACTTCCTTTTTGCCTAATAATTTTAAAACCAACTTTTTCTAATATTTTTATTAACTCTAATCCTGTTAGTATGGGCAATCTACTCATACTGCAACCTTTTGTATCCCCACTATTTCTTTAATGTAAGGTTCTTCTTCTCCTTCAACTTCCAGATATAGTTCTATAGCTTCTCTTATATTTTTAAGAAGTTCTTCTAAAGTTTTCCCCTGAGTATGACAACCTTGAAGTTCAAGTGCTGTACCTATTAAATATCCATCTTCTCCTTCTTCTATTATAACTGTAAATTGCCTTTTCTTTTTCATTTTTATCTTTTTACCCCCTATTACCTCTGGCTAGCTTAATTATAATTAAAAGTATAAAAATAGTCAAAACTAAATTCGGACAATCAAAAAGGTTGTTCGGATTTTTTATTTATAAATTAACTTCGGATAAAAACAAATCAAAAACAAATCAAAAACAAATCAAAAACAAATCAAAAACAAATCAAAAACAAATGGAAAACATGATACAAGAAATTTTATTTATGATGTAATTATAAATGTCATTGCGAATGACCACAGGAAGCGTGGCTATCTCGTCTTTCTCTCCCCTCTCCCCTCGGAGGGAGAGGGTTAGGGTGAGGGGGGTAAACTAATAACTATTCTCGACGAAGGAGGAAAATATGGAAAAAGAATTTCCGAAAAATCAAAAACAATTAACCAAAGAAGGGTACGTTATCATCTCCTCTTATTTTTTAGATTACTGTGTAGAGATATTGGGAACCGGACCAGGTATGCTCTATATTCAATTGCTTAATTATTGCTACAAGGGTAAAGATCTAGCCTGGCCTACTTTATCTACCTTAGGTAAGAAAATGCAATTTACCCCAAAATCTATAACCAAATTTCACCAGGTATTACTAAAACACGGATTAATCAAAAAGATAAGCAAAGGAAAAACTGCCTCAGGTAATTATAGGAGAAATATTTACCAAGTTACCCCTCTTCATATGGTAAAAAATACCCTATCGAAAGGTAATATTTTCCCCCATATAGAGGAAAAAATTACTCCTAACATAGGGAAAAAATTACCTACTAACAATACCAATCTTAAACATTACCAAAGCAACAACAACAAAGAGGGAGAAGATGCTGTTGTTGCTGTGGTTAATTTTAAAAAATTAAAAGAGAAAGGAGAAGAAAAGATGCAAGCTCCATTTGATAGCAAGGAGCACTATACCGGGCAGGCTATAAGAGAACGGATGGTTAAATTAGATTTTAAGGAGGAATTTATTGAGAAGATACTAAAAGAATACTCGGTGAAGAAGATTGAGGAAAAATTAGATTTACTTATGGAGAGGAGGAATATCCAAAGCCCTGCCGGCTGGCTGAGTGCTGCCCTAAAGAATGATTACCAGGATCCGGAACAGGAAAGATATGACGAAGAACCCGTAGACCAGGAGAGTCAGACAATAAGGATGGATTCCCGTTTTCACGGGAATCTCAATTCCCAAATCCCCTCTCCCCTGGAGGGAGACAAAAAAATCCTCTCCAGTGAAGAAGCAAGAAGGCGTT
>JAHJOY010000080.1 GCA_018819665.1 bacterium | reverse complement strand
GAATTTATGATTTGATAATTATTGGAGCGAGACCTGCTGGTATTAGTATTTTCCTTATTACCTAAAATAATAAATACCCCCCAAGAAAAATATTTTCTTTCGACAAGATATACATCACTCGGGTTAGCAAGCGGGATATCAGACGAATTAAAAGCCCTTCGGATTTTAGGAGCTGGATGAAAGAGGTATAAATGGATATTCTTTCAATTATTTTTATTGCATTTGGCCTGGCAATGGATGCTTTTGCTGTATCTGTTACCAGCGGTTTAACCATAAAACACCTAAGAATCAATAATGCCTTAAAGATCGCAATATTTTTCGGATCATTTCAGGCTATTATGCCATTAATCGGCTGGTCAGCAGGACTGAGTTTTCGAAATTATATTTCAGGTATTGACCATTGGATAGCTTTTGGACTTCTAGGTATAGTAGGCTGTAAAATGATTTATGAATCATCTAAAATGGAAGTAAACAACAAGAAAATAGATCCACTGAATGTTTATGTTTTGCTGATGTTATCCATTGCAACAAGTATAGATGCTTTGGCCGTTGGTCTAAGCCTGTCATTCTTAAACGTTTCTATTGCACTCCCGGCAATAATAATTGGAGTTGTAACATTTTTACTATCGATTTTTGGGGTTTATTTTGGTAATCGATTTGGACATTATTTTGAAAGGAAAATTGAAATAATCGGCGGTCTAATTTTAATTGGTATCGGAATCAGAATATTAATTAATCACTTAACTTAAAGAGTGAAGGAGTGAGAATTGTTGCTATCAGCTTTTTTATTAGAAGCAGTATTAATATCTTTATCCGGAGTTATGGCTCCCGGACCTGTTACTGCAGTAGCGGTCAGCAAAGGGACTAAATCTCCTCATGCCGGAGCATTTATTGCCCTGGGACATGGTATGGTAGAAATCCCTTTAATGGTCTTAATTCTTTATGGTTTTGGTGATATATTAAAAATTACTTATATTAAAGCGATAATAGGTTTACTTGGCGGCTTATTTCTCCTAAAAATAGGCCTTGACTTACTTCAGGGGATTAAACAAGCTAAAATAGATTCATCTAACGATCCTCACTCTCCCCTGATGGCTGGAATTATACTCAGTCTGGCCAATCCATATTTTTTGATCTGGTGGGCAACCATAGGTTCTATTCTCATTTTTCGGTCCATTACTTTTGGACTGCTTGGTTTTGCTATCTTTATGGTTCTCCATTGGTCCTGTGACTTTTTCTGGTGCTATTTTCTTTCTGCTTTATCTTTCAAAGGCGGGCAGTTTTTCGGTAAAAGACTCCAACAGGTTTTATTTTTAATCTGCGGAATTTTTCTCTTATTTTTCAGTAGTAAATTTATCTATGATGCAGCAAAAATAATCTTTTCTTTCTAAATACTTAAAATGATTTATTTTGGGGGTCAGCTCTTATCGCTCATCCTAACATTTTATATTATTACTTGAGGAATATGCAGGATGGGGTGGCTGATGATTGTCGGTCTGGTACCATAAACTTTTTCAAAAATATCTTCATTTATAACTTCCTGTGGTGTACCTATTTTCTCAATCTTCCCTTCATTTAACAAAATAAGGTGATTAGATAAAATGCTGGCTAAATTTAAGTCATGAAAAGCAGAAATAATAATTATTTTGTCATTCTCCAATACTTTTTTGAAAAATTTAACCACCTCATGTTTATAATTTATATCCAGATGGGAAGTAAATTCATCTAAGAGTAGAAGTTGAGGAGTTTGAGCCAAGGCTTTGGCAATAAAGACTCTTTGTTTTTCGCCTCCACTTATTTCGTGAATATTTTTTTCCGCAAGAGATAAACATTTAGCCCTTTCCATAGCTTCCCGGGAGATTTCGTAATCCTCAATTGTCTCTCCATTTATACGAGATATAAAGGGAAGTCTTCCCATGAAGACAACTTCTTTTACTTTAAAATCAAAGATGACCGAGGTCTCCTGAGGAACGACAGAAGTAAATTGAGCTATTTTCTCTATAGAAAGATCGGCTAATTCTTTTCCAAAGACAGTAATTTTCCCCCGGGAGGGTTTTAATATACCGGAAATTATTTTCAAAAGCGTAGTTTTTCCCGAACCATTTGGTCCGATAATTCCTAAAAATTTACCTCTGGATACTGAAAAATTAATATTAGAGAGGGTTTTTTTATGGTTTTCCTCATAAGAAAAATCTAAGTTATCGACTTTCAGCACGTTATCATTACAAACCATTTTTTGTACTCTTCCTCCTTAAAAGATGGATAAAGACAGGAGCTCCGATTAAGGCGGTTATTGCACCGATAGGTATCTCGGAAGGGGCAATGATAGTTCGAGCCAGGGTGTCACACAAAGGAAGAAAAATAGCTCCCAAAAGAGCAGAGGTAGGGAGCATAACCCGGTGATCCGGACCTACTAACAGACGGGCTATATGGGGAACTACCAGCCCAACAAAACCAATAAGACCGGTGAAGGAGACTACGCTGGCTATAATTATCGACCCAATAATAAAAATACGGAGTCTGAGTTTTTTAATATTTACCCCCAGATGGAGGGCTTCTTCTTCTCCTAAGGATAGAGCATTTAAATCTAAGGAAAAGAAAAAGAAGATTAGGCAACCTACAATTACCGGAAAAGTAACTATAGTTATTTTATTCCAGTTGGCGGTGGATAGATCTCCCATTAACCAAAACACCATAGAGTGCAATCCTTTTTCGGAAAGGGCAATAAGTATAGTAATTATTGCTGAAAATAAAAAAGTTACGGTAACCCCGGATAGGAGCAAACCCTCTAAAGGTAATCTGTATCTCACCTTTGCTGTCATATAGACTAAATATATAGATAGCATTGCTCCGGTAAGAGCAAACAGAGGAAGATAGGGAGTTAAAAAATATCCGGTAGCATACTGCAGGAAAATAGCTAGGCATGCCCCTAAAGCTGCTCCAGCTGATACTCCCAAAATATAGGGGTCAGCTAAAGGATTCCTTAAAATTCCCTGAAAAGCTCCCCCTACTGTGGACAGGGCTATTCCGGTCAAGGTTGCCATTATTATTCGGGGAAATCTCAGCTGCCAGATGATTAGACTATTGGTTTTATCATGTGAACTACCCCACAAAAGGGAAAGAATTTCTTTGGGGTGGATAGATACCACCCCAAAGTTAAGACATATGAAATCAATTATCACAATCGAAAAACTTCCCCAGATAATCATTAAAATCAATTTTTTTCGCCAGTTAGTATAGCCGGCGATTTCTTTAGAAGATTTATTCATAAAATATTTCATATAATTTTTCTAATCCATCTATCAACCGAGGACCGGCCCGGTAGAAGAGGTCTTCATTTACCACAAAGATTTTTCCTGATTTTATAGCCGGGATATTAGACCAGCCAGCATGCTTTGAAATATTTTCTTTAATATTTGATTCATCTACCTGTCCCATTGCTCCGATAGGAATGATTATTATCTCTGGTTCTTCTTTTGCTACAAATTCCGGACTGATCTTTGCCCAACCGGGGAGACTGGCAGCAATATTTCTTCCCCCGGCCAAAGTTATAAGTTCATTAAAGAGAGTCCCTTCACCGGGTGTCCAGATGGTTTCGTAAATACCTCCGATAAATATTTTAGGTCTTTTGGAAATATCGATATTAGATGTCTTGGTTTTAATCTTGTTTATCCTCTGGGTCAAACTCTCTACTAAAGAATTTCCTTTTTCGGTTATTCCGCATATAGTAGCTACCATTCTTATACTTTTCAAAGTCTCATTAATAGTCATAGGTTCAATTATTATTATATTATAACCTGCTTCTTTCAGGGGAGCTATTTCTCCTAATTGGTATAGGCCATAACCCAGGATAAGGTCTGGTTTTAGAGAAGCAATTTTTTCTAAATTTAAAGGGGTCATTTCTCCAATTTTTTCTACGTTATTTGCCTTTTCTGGATAGTTACAATAATTTGTTACCCCCACTATCTTATTCTCCAGGCCTAAGGAAAATAAGATTTCAGTATTACTGGGAGCAGTGGAGATGATACGTTGAGGTTCTTTGGGTATTGTAATTGCCGAACCCGTATCATCGATTATGGTTAAAGGGTAATTGCTCGCTTCTGCGAAACTAAATGAGAGTAAAGAACTCAGTATAAGGAGTAAGAAAGCTATTGTTAAGATTAATTTATTACAAAATTTCATAATTGACCTCCATAGGTTTTTGGTTATTTAGTTAATTAGTTACCTGGTTAGTGGTTGGTTAGAATAATTAGATACTTTTTTGTAGTTCTCAAATGTTTTGGTATTTTTAAAACAAAAATAACACCCCCTTTTCCACGAAGAAGTGATTGGTTCGTCTAAGCAGACAGGTCTCCTGGCTCAGGGGTCAATCTACTTGCTGTGCCTTCCCATTTATCACTTTTTGATAAGTGTTTAACAGTGGCTTATTACAGCTTTCGTTTCCCATTACAGTAGCGGGACTGCGGTGGATTTTCACCACTCTTCCCTTAATCTGCTTATCTTTAAATATTTAATTTTCAATCAACAAAATTATAATACATTATATGAGAAATTACAATAAAAATATAAAAATATATTGTGTTT
>JAHJOY010000079.1 GCA_018819665.1 bacterium | reverse complement strand
AATATTTAAAAGCATAGTATATACACAATGTATCGTAAGTAATTTGATAGTATTTTTGGATTTGTTGGTTACTATTTTTTACTTCTTGGGTTGTAATCATAATATAATAAATCGGTATTTCTTTGCAATTTTTGGCAAAAAAGGGGACAGTGTAGATTCAAGTTGCTAATGCAACAGTTTTACGAAAACCTCATGCGGCGTTAAAAAACCTAAAGTTTTCCGCGGCCGGTCGTTTAACATATCTTGTGCTTTTTTGATGCTTTCTAATGTTACTTTTGAAAAATCCGTACCCTTGGGGAAAAATTGGCGAATCAAAGCGTTGGTGTTTTCATTAGTGCCTCGTTCCCAAGGAGAATGGGGATGCGCAAAATAAACTTTAATCTGCGTGCTCTTGGTAAAAAGTTTATGTTCTGCCATTTCCTGGCCCTGGTCATAGGTTAGAGAACGCTTTAAGCCTTTTGGAAGATGCTTAAATTCTTTAGCGAAAGTTTCTCGTACTGCGGTAGCATCTTTATCTTTAAGCTGAACTAAGAAGGTCATACGTGTGGTTCGTTCAACTAAAGTACCCAAGGCAGAACCATTATTATGCCCCATGAGAAGATCGCCTTCCCAATGGCCAGGAATAGTGCGGTCTGCTACTTCAGCAGGACGTTCTTCAATGCTTATATAGTCCTGTATGGGGCAGGATTTCTGACGGGATTTGCCGTGTATTCGGCGGTTTATATGATGGTACCGTAAACATTTAACTAATTCTTTGCGTAATGCACCACGCGGTAAAACATATAAATAGGAATAGATGCTTTCAGGTGATATTTGCATGTTCATGTTTTCAGGATACAATATTTTTAGGCGTTTGGCAATCTGTTCCGGAGACCATAGTTGGTCCAGGTGTTCAAGAACGTAGTGTTTCAACGGTAGATTCATATCCATTTTTCGGCTTTTGCGGACAAGATGCCTTAACTTATTAGCACGATCTTGAGCTTTAACCGCTCTGTAGGCTTGCCTGTTTACAGTGTTACGGTTGACTTCGCGACAGATGGTACTAGATGATCGGCCAAGAGATAGCGCAATATAGTTTTTACTCAATCCTTGGGCTAATCCAAGGCTGATCTCTTCACGTTCATTAATGTTTAACTGATAACAATGAGCCATATGCAACTCCTTTCTTTTGGCATATTATACCAAAGTTAAGTGTTGCATTTGCAACTTGAACCCAAGCTATCCCCTTTTTTCTCACAAAGGATTAAAAGAAGTTCATTGGGATGTGGTAATAAATTTCAGCTTACCAAATACTGCGTTTGCTTCAATCTCCAAATATCCTTGATTAACATTAACATTTCCTATCTTATATTCTTTAGAACTAAATATCACTGATGATTTATCTGGCAACTCCAATTCACCAAAGGCAGAACTCGCTTTAATCAATGTAGGGATATCAGGATTAAGGATAACTTTTCCATCTGCGAATATGGTATTAACCTCTATCTTCTTCATCTCATCTTCTATCTTCACTTTTGATAAATCGACTGTACCTGAAGCAAATATAATATTATATTCATCCTGAACTTCTGAAACCCTGATTATTCCTTCTCTAAAGACAATGTTTCTACTATCTTGAAAACCAAAACCGTTAAAAAGGATAAATACTCCGAATAAAACAATAACAATTCCTACTATTAATTTAAATATGTTAATATTGAAATTAAAAAAACTATTCAGAAGTAAAATTATACCTACTGTTAAAAATATAATTCCCATAAAAACTCCACCAAATAATCTCATTTTACCCCTCCTCTTTTTTTCTAATAGATGGTGATTTCTCTAACTCATATTATTTCTTATTTTAAACAATATATAACTTAACACCGATATTTTTGACAATCTCTTCACACTCTTTGGAAATTCCTGAATCAGTGATAACAATATCAAAATCGGTAAGGTCTGCAAAGTGCGAAATCTTAATTTTCCCAAATTTTGAAGAATCTACTAATAAAATTTTAGTATCCGAAGATTCAATAACTGCTTTCTTGGTTTCCTTCTCGTAATCAGTTGCACAGGTGACTCCTAATTTTTCAGATACGCCTGCAGCTGAAATAAAAGCTTTATTAGCCCTTATCTTTTTTATTACCTCTATCCCTTCCGGACTTTCGAACATTAGGGTATTATTATGAAAATAGCCTCCCGGAAAAACTAATTTCCAATTCTTATTCTCGTAAACATTAAACAAAATATTTAGAGTATAACATATAACAGTTAGGGGTATATTTTCCGGAATAAATTTAGGGAGATTTTCGGTAGTAGAGCCGGTATCTATAATAATCACATCATTAGGGTCTACCAAAGAAGCTGCCTTTCGAGAAATTTTAATCTTCTCTTCTAACATCAAGGATTCTGCAGTTTGAATTAAATACTTTTCTTCATCTTTCTCAATCGGGGAATTCCTCTTTAGAACAGCACCCCCCGGGATAAGAGTAACAACATTATCAATTGATAGTTCTCTAAGGTCTCTTCTGATAGTCATCTCTGAAACTTCTAATCTTTTAGACAAATCTTTGATGTTCGCAAAACCATCAACTGATAATCTATTTAATATATAATTAGTCCGATAATTTTTACCTGTCATATCATCTCTCTCTTTTTTATGATTATAAAATTCTTGCTAAACCGTTTCCTTTTACATTTCCGGCATTGGCTTCATCTGTATCCAGATGAAGGGCTAATTTGCTTTTTTGAGAAACCCTGATTACCACATCCTTATAAATAACTCCATGTTCTCCTGATACTTCCACCTGAACTCTATCACCATTCTTTACCTGATAATATTCTGCATCTTTAGGTGTCATGTGGATATGACGAGCGGCTCGAATAGCTCCTTCTGAAAGAGTTAAAACGCCTTTTGGTCCGATAAAAATGATGGGCGGAGAGCCTTTTATATTCCCCGATATTCTGGTAGGAAGGTCTAATCCTAAAAAATATCCATCGGTAATAGATAATTCTGCTTGCGTATATTCTCGAAGGGGGGCAAGAATCCTTACCTTTTCAATAACTTTCATATTCGCGCCAACTATACTAACCCTCTCATTGCTGGCAAATTCTCCGGGCTGAGATAAATCACGTAATTTGCTAAGCTCATAATCCTTTCCATATAAAATATCCAAAGAATCCCTGGTTAAATGAACATGATGATTGGATATCTCTATGGGAATAGAGAAAAGATTAGATGATTCTTCTTTCGGTTTTATTTCTTTGTAAATCGTTTCAGTTATCATATCTACAAGTTTTTTATAGTCTTGCTCTTCCATTTTTTATCATCCTCGACTCATCTATTCTTTAAAATATCAGAATAATATCAGACACTGACAATCTTTACACTGGCACTACAGCCCAGCCGGGTTGCCCCAGAGCGAATCATTAATAAAGCATCTTCGTAAGTACGGATTCCACCTGCTGCTTTGATCCCTATTTTCGGACCAACAGTCCTGCGAATTAATGCAACATCATGGGCAGTAGCGCCGGCAGTAGAAAAACCAGTTGAGGTCTTTATAAAATCATAACCAACTTTCTTTACTAACTGAGAGGCAATTACCTTTTCTTCATCTGATAGTAAGCAAGTTTCAATAATTGCTTTAGTAATCGTGGTACTTCGGCAAGCTGTCAACACTGCTCTCAGGTCAGATTCTACAGTTTTAAGATCACCATTTCTTAAAGCTCCCACATTAATTACCATATCTATTTCATCAGCTCCGTTTTCTATTGCATTACGAGTCTCGTAAGCTTTGGTTCTGCTGTCTGTTGCACCCAGTGGAAATCCCACAACAGCACAGACTTTAATCCCGGTTCCTCTTAATTTCCTGGCACAATAGGTTATCCAGGAAGGATTAACACAAACCGTACAAAAACCATACTGAACGGCTTCTTCACATAATTTTTTCACCTGAGCTTCTGTTGCGTCAGGCTTTAACAAAGTATGGTCAATATAAGGCGCGAGGTCAGCAGGTGTGTTAATTTGTATCTTACAACCCGCAGAAGAACCCTGTATGTTTTTATTACCCAAATCAGATTTAAAAGAAAGATTATCAGAAAAAGATGTTTTCTTTAACTTTGATATTATTTCATCACTAATCTTATCTATCAATTCTTTTTTATCCATCTTATCTATATCCATAATTTTAAACCTCTTCTTTTCATATTTTTATTGATTTCTTTCTACAGCCATTATTTTATTAACTCTTTTCCAATGTCTTCCGCCAGTAAAAGTAGTTTCCAACCAGAGTTTTACCATTTCGCGTAATTCATCCGGAGTGTGTAATGGGCCACCCAAAGTTAAAACATTTGCATTATTGTGTTCTCTACTGTTTATAATAGTTTTTAGGTTATAACATAGGGCAGCTCTTATCCCTTTAACTTTATTACAAACCATTGAAGAGCCAATTCCAGCTCCATCGATCATAATTCCTCTTTCGCATTCCCCGCTGGCCACCTTCTTGGCCACTTTAAGGGCAAAATCAGGATAATCCACACTATCTTTACTAAAAGTTCCGACATCTGTAACCCGATACCCAATAGCGCGCAAATAATCTCTAATAATTTCTTTGGCCTCAAACCCACCATGATCTGAACCAATAGCAATACACCCAACTTTATCCCGAACATTATTGGGGATAGGTTGGACTTTTTCAGGGGTAGTGGTAGAATACAATCCACTAACCACATTTTGAATAATTTTTATTCTATTTATATTATCAGTCATTTCCTTTAACCTTATTCTCAACTTTATTCAATTGCATCGACAATTCCTACAATCATTGTCCTAACCGGGGCAGTCGAATTATTCATAATCAAACGAGAAGAATTCCCTTCATCAATTACCAGAACCGTATCTCCCACCCCTGCCTGGACAGTATCCAAAGCCAAAACACTTTCCCCTTGTGGCTCTTCTTTATTATTCACAGGTTGAACAATTAAAATCTTATATCCTTGATAAACCGGAAGCTTTATAGTTGAAACTACGTTACCGATTACTTTACCTAAAATCATAATTATTCTCCAATATTTACCTGATCAACTATGCCCATAATAGTCAGATCAGAAGGGTTGAACCAATTTTTAAGTCCCAAAGCTGCCTCTCTGCCACCTTCATAGAAAACAACATCATTTATACCCGCCTGAACCGTATCGCAAGCCACTACAGGATCACCAATTTCTTCTAATTTTTCATTAAGAGGCTGTAGCAATAATAGTTTTATGCCCTGAAAAGAATCCACTTTCTGGGTACAGACAACATTACCAATTACTTTTCCTAATTTCATCTCTAACCTCCAAATATCCAGCTAATAAATTATATTAGTCGTTAATATATCGTATCGAGTATCGAGTATCGAGTATCGAGTTAAGAAAATCAGAATTCAGAAATAGGGCTACAATGATATGTCGTGTCTAAAACAGAACAGTCGTCCCCCGTTTTCACGAGGGCAAGCCCCTACGAAAAAAGGAAATTCCTATACAATTAAATTTACTTTAAACAATCCTAAAATAACCTACCAGAACACAACGTCTTTCCCGGGTAAAAGTTCTTGCTCGGGTTAACCCCTCTCCGGTAGGAGTAGCAATAGTAAAAGAAGTGTAACCAGCTCCCCCGAATCCTAATCCGCTATAACACGGTCCATTCTTTATAAAGAGAGAACAGTTCATTAATTGGGCCATCTTGGAAAGTTTAGCAATATTCCGGGAATGAATAGAGGCAGTATGTCTAAAATTATGCTCACACTGTACGGCAAAATCTATAGCTTCATCAACATTGTTAAAACGAACCAGAGGAATCACCGGCAAAAGCTGTTCGGTCCAGACCAAAGGGTGATAACGGTCCACTTCGCAAAGTAATATTTTGGTTTGATTAGAAATGTCTAATCCGATATCCCGGGCGATTACACTGGCATTTTTCCCCACATATTCTTTGTTCGGTGCTCCTTCATGTCCGGGCTTTCCCGGGTCAGCAATTACCAATTTAGTAACCTTTTCAATCTGCTCACCTTTTAGTTCATAAGCGCCATTTTTTATCATCTCTTCTTTTAATTTATCGGCAATTTGGGAAACAACTAAAATCTCCTTCTCACATATACAGACAATATTATTATCAAATCCTGCTCCATTCACAATATCACGGCCGGCTTTAACTAAATCGGCGGTTTCATCAACAACACAGGGAGGATTTCCGGGACCAGCAGCAATTACTTTCTTGTCGCTGTTCATAGCTGCCTTAACAACCGCCAGACCACCGGTTACTACCAGTAATCTAATTTTAGGATGTTTCATTAAAGTTTGAGCTGAATCGATAGTTGGATTACCAATAGCACACAGAACATTGGGAGGACCCCCGGCTTTTACAATCGCCTGATTGATCATGGAAACAGTAAAGCAGGAACTTTTTTTTGCTGCAGGATGAGGATTGAAAACTACCGAATTCCCACCGGCGATCATGCTTATTCCATTATTAATAACTGTAGAAGTAGGGTTGGTAGAAGGGATAATAGAACCGATAACCCCGTAAGCTGCCCGTTCCATCAAGGTCATTCCGTTATCATCGGAATAAGCTGTAGGTTCGAGGTCTTCTACCCCCGGCGTTTTTAAAGCAGCCAATCTATTTTTTTCAATCTTATCTTCTACTCTGCCAAAAGTTGTTTCCTCTACGGCTAATTTAGAAATTTCTTCCAGATTACTCATAATTATTTTGCGTATGCTTCGAATTATCTCTCTTCGCTTTTCGAGAGTTAATTTTATCAGTTCAAGGTGAGCAGCTTCAGCAGCATCGACAGCAGCATTTACTTCTTCAAAAATTCCATCCTGACCTGAAGAAGTCCTGTTTAACGAATTATTTGATATTGCTTTATCAATTTTGGCGCTCTCTAATTTATTAAGCACACTTTCGATTATTAATTTCAAATCTTTTTCGTTTATTTCCATAATTTACCACCTATGTGTAAATTTCTGTTTTATCTTTAATAAATAAAATAAGGTTTAATCTCCGGATGTGGGTTGGGGATAATGACCTCTTTGCAAAGCAGACCTTTATCACCTATAACCTTTACTGCTGCCTTGACTGCAGCTTCCACCTCGTCTATATTCCCTATCATTTTAATATAAGATTTACCACCCATCCCTACAGCCAATCTAATCTCGTTAATTAAAACATTGGCAGTCTTGGCAGCTATATCGGCAGCTTCAATACTGGCAACTACCGAAAAAGATTCTACTACTGCCACAGCATCCCAAATTTTACATTCAACTGTACCGATAATTGCCGGAATAATCTGAGGGTGTAAATTGGGAATAAATAATTCGTCAACTATGTAACCTTCTCCAATTTCCTTGCCAGCGGTAAGAGAAGCATCGACTGCTGCCACATCACCGGTAAAAAGAACTACAAACTTTCCCGGACAAATCGTCCTCGCATCTATTACTTTCACCGAGGCAGCTTTTACTATGCCATCTAAAGCCTTTATACCTACTGCTATACTATTAAATTCTAATACTCCAAGAACGATTATATCCATATCTTACCTATCTTTCATTATTATTTTTTAATAATAATCCTTTCCTCGTCAATATAAGTTATTCTGCCTTTAATGCTTGCGTGTAACCGTGCACCTAATTTCCCCTTAGGGATTTCCGCAATAAGATCACCCTCATTTACTTGTTCATCAATTTTTACTACAGGCTCCGAAGGAACACCCGTATGTTGTTTGAGTAAAATCTCCACTTGATCGGGATCAGTTTCTACTACTGGTAATGGATGTCGGCCATCTTCATCATACTTATCTAATCTCAAGCGATTTTTAATCCTCGAACTGGGTATTCTTCTGTAATCTTGCAATTCTCTTGGATTTTCTTTTTTGCCCGAAAACTTGGCCTGATAGCCGGCTGCTAGAAGATTTTCCTTAATTTTTTGATTTATAATTCTGGGGGATAATTCCATCGGACAGGCGAATACCTCGCAAAGCCCGCATTCACTGCATAAAAAAGCATTTTGAATTATTTCGTACGGAAGATCGAGTCCAAAGTTTATCTGTCTCATAATCTTATGGGGATAAAGCTCATGACCTAATAAATAACGAGGACATAAATCGGTACAATAACTGCATTGACAACAGGCAGCTTTGCTTTGCTTGATAATATATTCAATTCTTAAGGTCTTCTTCAAAACTAAGGGATGGTCCCTCGGTAAAACCAGAATCCCGGTGGTAGTTTTAGTTACTGGTGTATCAAGATCAAAGACTACCTTACCCATCATAGGTCCCCCCACAATGACTGCAGAATCTTCTATGGTAGGTTCACAAAGATTTATAATTTCCCGGAAAGAAGTACCAATTCGTGCAATTATGATACTCGGTTTTTTTACTTCTCCTATGCAGGTTAGTGCCCTTCTGGTAACTGCATTGCCTTTTTCTGCCATATACACATTTCTTAGGGTCTCTACATTGTTTACCAAACAACCTATATCCGGAGGAATTCCGCCTTCCGGAATAATTTTGCCGGTAATTTCCTGTACCAGGATGAACTCATCACCGACCGGATAATAATCCTTAAGAAGGAATAGTGATATATTTTTCTTTCCGCTTATAGCTTTTTTTATATTTCCCGCAATAGATAGGTCTTTTTTTTTCAGGGCAATTACCCCTTTTTTTGCACCAGTCGACTGCATAACTAACTCTAAACCTTTTACTACCTCTTCTCCTTGTCTTTCTATAATATATTTATCATTGTAAAGAAGAGGTTCGCATTCCGCTCCATTCCCAATTACTACATCATATTTGTTGGCCACCTTAATATGGGTAGGAAAACCAGCACCGCCAGCTCCTACTACTCCCATATCCCTTAGCACATTTTCAAGTGCCATAAGTCATTCCCTTTCTTATAAACTATATCGCCTATTTTTTAAAAACAATTTTATTGTGTTCTTCTACCATATCGACAATTCCTACGATTACGCAATCGACTGGTTTTTGATGGGTAATTTCCGTCTGTCTTGCAGAACTCCCCTGAGATATTATCACTACCTCTTCTACTCCTGCTCCCACAAGGTCTACAGCTACCAAATAATTATTATTTACTTCTCCTTTATGATTACATGTTTGAGCAAGAAGACATTTCTTTCCTTTTATTCCTTCATCTATTTGGGTACTAACTACAGTCCCCACAATTTTACCAAATATCATCTCAACCTCTTTTTATTAATTTCTTGAAATTTTTAGAATATATAAATTAGTCGATAGTGAGTAGTCAGTTAGCCGTTAGTTCAAAACTCAAAACTTCTTTCGTATAAAGTATTGCTTTTAAAGTAGGGGTCGGATTTATCCGACCCGTTTTCATTGCGGGTTCGATGAATCGACCCCCTACCGAAAAAGGAAATTCCTATACAGTTTAATTATTTTTTGTAAACATATTCCCCGTTAATGTCTATAGAGTCGACTATAGATATTATAGTTGCATCACTAGGTTTACCTTCGGTAGTAGCTGTCATCCGGGAACTACTTCCGGCCACAAAAAAGACTACTTCCCCTAATCCTGCACCCACACTATCCATTGCTACCAAATAATCACCCTTCCCCTGCATGTTAGAAGGATTAATTTTCTCCAGAAGTAAAAATTTTATGCCCTCAATTTTCGGTTCTTTTCTGGTTGATACCACTGTACCCACTACTTTTGCCAGTATCATATTTTTTCCTCCTGTATTATGGGTATATCAATTAATCAGTACTCATTTTCCCTTTTTTGCTTTTAACCGGGCCCCTGCCCAAAGGAAGAACATTATCTACATTATTATGTGGTCGTGGAATAATATGAACAGAAATTACTTCACCAACTTTTTGAGCTGCTGCGTTTCCGGCATCAAGGGCGGCTCGAACAGCCGCTACATCACCGCGCACAATTGCAGTATTGTATCCACCACCAATTTTTTCATAGCCTACCAAATCTACCCTGGCTGCTTTCACCATAGCATCTGCTGCCTCTACCATTGCCGCAAAACCTCTTGTTTCAATCATTCCTAATGCATCTGTATAAACGTCCATCTTTCTTTTAACCTCCTTAATGTTATTTTTTTAACAATATTCTTTTCTTTTTTAACATTCTAACATATGATTATTTTAATGTCAATACTTTTT
>JAHJOY010000078.1 GCA_018819665.1 bacterium | reverse complement strand
GCAAGTACACTCCCTATGAATTTTATATTAAGAAAGAAGGAGATTGTGTCGATTACGGTATTTTTAGTTGTTATGTTCTACATTATCATGATTACATTGTATATTCTGTACCCCTGCTTTTCCTTAATGAATCTGCATGCCATCTCTTAACTGTTTTTGAATATAAAGATACGGACGCAGATTGGTATTGGGGTTCTACATTGGATAAATATGGCGTTATTGATGTGTCGTCTTTATTTTCCTCAGTTTCTCCGGCCCTAAACAGCATTGAAGCCTGTGTAAATGCTTATATAGATTTCTTGGGAGACTCCTACGCATTGGCAAGCTATGAAGTTAACCCCTGGAATTATTGTGGTTATAGGACCATGACTCGACGATAGTAAAGAGGAGAGAAATAATAAAAATACATTACAAGGATTAAGGATAGATAAAATGGACGACAACCAAATTATTTACATTTTAAATGTTTTTAATCAATATGAGCACTGCTTTACTTTCGAAGACCTCTCAAGTATTGCAGAGCCAGGTTTTGATAGTGAATTACTTAAACATGCACTTTTGAACGATTCTAGATTTATATTGATGAATAAAGGAAACTCCAAGAAAAAGTATTTCATACCAAAAAGAAGGCTTTTTCAATGGTTTTGTCAATTAAATCTCAGATTAGCACAAGCAAAGAAAATTCGACTTAGCAAACATCAACTGGCAAAACTTATGGGCTTTCTTTGTATTCACGAACGATGGGATACTCCATCAACGGAAGTTATTCAGTTTGGTAAACAGTTTGGATTCATTGGAACTGCTTGGACAGAGGATCAATATATCTTTCCCTTAGCTTATATTTTGTCATTCATGTCATATAGCTTATCTGAAGTTACCGTTAAGTACATAATAAAGGAAATTTCATCGAATACAATAGATGTAAATTTTTCTTTTAAACATCTTGCTCAGGAGTTAATTCAAGAGAAATTTTCTTGTTTTACTGAAAGTGAGTGCTATATTATAAAAGCAAGAGAAGGTCTTCTAACAGGTAAAAAAATGACGCTAGAATGGCTTGGGATTCACTATGGTATCACAAGAGAGCGTGTCCGACAGATGGAATTCAAATTTTGGCGTAAGCTTCGAAATCCTGTCCACGCCCCCACCTTTTCTAGAGCTTTAATCTATAATATTATGAGCAAACAAGGAAGCTTAATGGTCAAAACAGATTCTCCCGAAGTGTTAACTATAAGTTTCCTTTCTAAATGCTCAAGAGTACCTTATGCAACACTTTCACATATCAATTTGGCGATCTTAGGGGTTTTACCAGAAGATACTATATTACTTAAACCTAGGAGATTACTCCTCGATAATATTGACTCTGTTTCTATAATAAACCAGTGGGAATCAGAAGGTCGACTCTGTCTCATTAAAAGAGATTTGCAACTTTTTGCCGAGAGCATTGTAAGATTTTGCCTAAAACGCCTTAACAAAGAACAAAAAGTATATCTAGCCTTACGAACTATTGGGAAGCCCGCACACAGTGCTAAAATAACAGAAGTTTATAATTCTCTTTTCCCTGAGCACCCATCCACCGAGTACAACCTTCATGCTGTGCTTAGTCTTGAGAACTATGGTGTAGTTTGGATTGGGATTCGCAGTACATTTGCGCTTAAAGAATGGGGATATGAACATCCATCAGAAACCCTTTTTAATACTAACAAAGATTGTAGAAGAAAAGTATAAAGAAACAACTCGCCCAGTTCCTTTTACGATAATAGTTGCAGAAATGAATAGGTAATAGGGTAATAGGGACAGACACCCATTTTTCGACCAGGAAAAGGAAAGTTATTTGACTATCCTAATCTTTCAGATTATTCTATAGATATAAAATACTTTTTCAATTATAACAATAAACAGGGACACATCTTATTTTCTTAAATAGGGAAGGCGTACCAAGACAATAGTCCGGTAACTTTTGGGTTGTCCTGGAAGAAAAGAGAAGAGAGATAATAAAAGAGTGGATTAATGCCGGAAGGGTTGAGGACACAAACAATAATTTAAAAATAATGCTGAGAATCAGAAAAACTTTATTAAAAATAAAGGGAGATTTTTAGTATGAAAATAAAATGTCCGCTATGTGATTCTGAAAACGAAGAAGGAAGTAAATTTTGCAAAAATTGTAATGAGCCTATTTCTAAACAGGGTCATTCTAAGGATAATC
>JAHJOY010000077.1 GCA_018819665.1 bacterium | reverse complement strand
TAAACTTTTTTCTAAATATTTTTTATATAGTTTGCATAAACTTTTAAAATATCTTTACCCTCACTCCAAGCCCTCACTTCAAAACCTCGCTTCAAAGCCTTATAAAATAAGGCTTTTTGCCTACATCTAAAACAAGCAATTTTAAGCCATTTTAAGCGCTTATTTTAAAAAATATGACCAATCACCTTAAGCAACCTCAAGAAACGCAGCTACGACGATATTTTGTTAAAAGCCTTATTTTGCAAGGCTTCCAGACTGCTAAAAATACAACTTTTAGCCCTTTTTTACCTTGTTTTCTCCTTATTTTAGAAGCACTACCAACATCCCATATAACAAAAAAACGCAGAAACCCTTATATTTTCTACGTTTTAGAGCCTTACTATTTTTTCCTATAAAAACTGATAATCCTCTAATTCTATATATATATTTATCTACCTTGCTTAGCTAAAAATCAGTTTTCCTATTTCTCTCTTTTTCTCCTTTACTGTAGAAAAAGGCCTTTCTGAAACCCTTATAAAATAAGGGTTTCAGAGGATAATAAATCTGCCGGGATTAAATCTTTATTATTGATAAGATCTTATCTTTGAATAAATTTGATCCATCTTCCTTTATTGTTATCCCACTTCTTGAAAAACTCTTCCCTCTTTAAAATCTTTTCATATATTGGAAGTAAAAATGTTTTTATTCTATCCATTATAATATCAAAATCTATCAATTCCTTACCAATCTTCTTAATATAATCATTCCACATCTTTATTCTACCATCATCCCTTGCAAATTCCAATTTCTCGGTAAAAAGTACATCTTTTTTTCTAAAGGAATTTCTCTTCTCTGTAAAGTTGATAAAATTGCTTTTTGTAATACTTTCCCATTAAAAGATCTGATATCAGACAATAGATAGATATCGTAAAAGTCTTTCATTCTACTGTTTGTATAGGTGTCTGTCCCTATTTTCCTCTATCCAGCAGTCACTGTTGACTAAATAACCTCTCGTGAGGAGGATTTTGTAGAGACACGGCGTGCCATATCTTCTTTTTCACCACGGCACGCCGTGGTGCTACACTCACTCCTTGCAACTCATATCTTATATTTTAATTGGTCAATCGGTAAATTGATGTCAACTTGATTGAACTTTTAGGTTATGCTGAAGATGTAGATTTTAGCGGGATCGGATTCTATGAGAAGAAGAATTTTTTGCACTTGGATGTCCGGCCTACCAAACGCACTCGCTGGAGGGAAAGTTGCCCAAAGGTGCCTGGCACCTTTGGGCAACTTTTTGAGAAAGGAGTGAATTAATGGATGTTAAAACATTGTCTGAAGTGATCGCCAATCAGGGCTTCCCTATCGCCTTATCGATACTACTAATCTTTCGCATCGACAGATTTATGCAAGAGATAGTAGTTGCTCAGAAAGATGGTTATCGGCAAGTCCTAGAGAACACCAAAGAGATACATAATACTATCACCACTATGAATCAGCAAAACAGAGAATACTATTCCCTGCGTTTTGCGGAAGTGCAGAAGGAACTCTCCGGAATGAAGGTAGAGTTGGGAAGAATTGAGTAGAGATAGAAAAAATGCAATAAAAACAGGGTAAGCTATAAAGAAAGTTATCTTCTTTGCTTACCCTCTTTTATTTTGTAATTAAATTTGCCGATATATATCTACCTTATAACTTTATTTCAAATCATAATATAAATTAAGATAAATCCCTTGAGCTTTAGAAATAATTTTAAAAATTTAGCAAATAGATGATATGATTTATATACTGATAGTTAATAATATAATCTCTCTTTTCTAAATAATTACAGTCACAGTTTTAATCGAATTTTATATATTTCTTGTCAAGCTCAGCAACTCCAATTACCGTATCTGCCCCACCATAATAGACCAATATCTTGTCTCCGATCTCTGCCTGGCCACAACTAAATACTACTCTGGGGATGTATCCATTTACTTCCCAATCAAGCACCGGTTCCAATATTGGCTGAATCTGTCTGGCTAAAACCTTTGAAGGGTCATCTAAATCGAGTAATGCTGCCCCCAGGCAGTAACCTTTTTCCTTGCTTGTGCCGTGGTAGATTAAGAACCAACCCTGCTTCGTTTTGATGGGAGGTCCGGCTATTCCTATTTTATTATATTCCCAATCAGAATCGGGCATGGGCTTCATTATAATCTTATGGTCATACCAGGTTTTAAGGTCATCAGAATAGGCTATCCAGATATCCGGCTCTCTCCGGTGAAACATTACGTACTTACCCTTGATCTTTTCGGGGAATAAAGAGGCATCTTTATTGGGTTCATCAAGAACTACTCCCTGTCTCTCCCAGTCAATAAGATTTTTAGAGGTAGCCAGACATATTCTAAAATCTTTTCCGCTATAGCCAGTGTACATCATATAGAAAGTATCATTTACTTTAACTATTCTGGGGTCTTCCGGTCCCCTTGCTTCTTGCTCGATGTCATTGAATAAAATTGGCTGCTCTAAGCGGTTAAAGTGAATCCCGTCTTTACTTACTGCATAACCAAGACGATTAATATAGGGTCCTTCTTTGCCATTGGGGGCAATATCGGTAGCTCGGTAGATCATATGTACTAAGCCGTTATCATATATTGCGGCACAGTTAAATACCGCAGCTGCTTCCCAGGGATGTTCCTTTTTGGGTAATAAGATGGGTTGATTTAATAGTCTTTTTAGTTTTATCATTTAATTATCTTCCTTGGCAATTTTTGCGATATCTTTAACAGTATATTCCTTTATCTTAAATCACCTCCACAAATCATTATACAATCATTTTTAATTTTTCTTCTAAGCTTTCATAGGAAAAAAATTCCCTTCCTAATTGGAAATTTTCTTCAACCATCTTTTCTCTGTAATCTTCATCTATAAGTAATTTTATACATTCTCCGGCAGCACGCTTTATTATTTTTTTATCCACTTTTGCCAGACCGTATTCATCAAGCTCATATTTATCCCCCAAAGAAATAACCTTAAATCCTTTTCTTTTGATATCTTCTTTGTAAACATCATACTCAAATACTAACATCGGTTTTTTGGCAAACAAACCTTCTAAAAATTGATTTCCCCATCCCTCCTGAATACTCGGATAGGTTATTATATCTGCAAAAACATATGTATCCCATAAGGAATATATCTTATTATCATTTTTAACACCCCTTGAATGTTCAACCAGATTATTGACAAACAGTAATTCTACATTGCTTTCTTCGGCCTTGGTTTTAAGCCTCTCAACATAATCATCTGCAGTCTCTATCATCCCCGCTAAAACGAGTACGATCCTGCTATCCTCTTTAAAACTTTTCCCATTATATAATTTTGCTTCTTCAAGTATTTTCCTGTTCTCCTCTTTCTGCATTTCCCCAACCACATCTATAGCCAGTTCGATTGCTTTTCTATTTGTTACCCTGGTTGCCTGCAGCATAAGAATATCATTGTCTTTAATGCCTAATTTTTCTCTAAAATCTTTATTGTAATTATCGACATCCCATAACTTTTCATTAAAATCAAATACATTGGGTATAATAATAGAATCCAGATTTCTCTTCGCTTTTAATTCTTTTTGAACAATACTATTAATTACTACATGTGAGATTAAATCATCTTTTGGGGGATAGTATTCCTCCAGGGCTTTGCGAACGAAATTGCATGTTGGTTGAGAAAAATTATCCCTTTCCCAGTGAAAATCATGATGGTGTCCGATACATCTAATGCCT
>JAHJOY010000076.1 GCA_018819665.1 bacterium | reverse complement strand
ATTCTTTTCACGGCAGGACTATTGCTACTTTGGCTGCTACCGGTCAATACAAATATCAGAAAGATTATCTTCCTCTTTTGCCTAAATTTAAGGAGGTAAGATTTAATGACCTTGAGTCAGTAAAGTCGGCAGTTGATGAAGAAGTAGCAGCAATACTGATTGAACCTATTCAAGGAGAAGGTGGTGTAAAAATTGCCACTCAGGAATTTATAAAGGGATTAAGAAAGCTATGTAATAAAGAGGGGACATTGCTTATCTTTGATGAGATCCAGTGTGGTTTGGGTCGAACCGGAAAGATGTTTACTTACCAACATTATGGTATAGAGCCGGATATTTTAACTATTGCCAAATCTTTGGGAGGAGGATTACCTATCGGAGCTTTGATTGCTAAAGAGAAAGTAGCTTCCTCTTTTAAGCCCGGTGATCACGGAACTACTTTCGGAGGTAATCCTCTGGCTTGTGCAGCAGCGATAGCTAATTTAAAAGTTTTACAAGATGAGGATTTAGTTGGGAAGTGTCAAAAAAAGGGAGAATATTTTAAAGACAAATTAAAAGGTCTCAAAGAAAAGTATCCAGAGAAGATAGAAGAAGTAAGAGGTTTGGGCCTGATGGTGGGGATGGAATTAAAAGAAGAAGGCCAGGATATAGTAAAGAAATGCCTAGAAGAAGGAGCATTGATTAATTGTGCTGCTAAAAAAGTTTTACGTTTTTTACCGCCCTTAATTGTGGAAGAAAAAGAGATAGATTATTTAATAGGAGTTTTAGACAAAATATTTAGCTCTATCGTTCCCGTGAAATTGGGAATTAGTAATATATGATTGTAGCCTAAAAAATGAACAAAATAGTAAAAAGCAAAATGTATCGCAATTTCCACACAATATATTGTGCTGTAGCATCACGGCGTTGCCGTGATGAATAAAAAATAATAAAAAATAAGGAGAAATGAAAAAAATGAAAAAAGTAGTTTTAGCTTATTCAGGAGGATTGGATACTTCTGTGGCCATCAAATGGTTAAAAGAGAATTATTGCGAGGAAGTAATTGCGGTGGCAGTTGACGTAGGACAAAATAGTGATTTAGAATATGTAAAAGAAAAAGCTCTTAAAATTGGAGCGAGTAAATCTTACGTTATTGATGCCAAAGAAGAATTTGCAAAGGAATATGTTCTACCAGGGCTGCAAGCAGGTGCGGTTTATGAGTCAAATTATCCTTTAGCTACAGCTTATTCTCGACCCTTAATCTCCAAAATTATGGTTGAGATTGCCGAAAAAGAACAAGCGGAAGCTATTGTTCATGGCTGTACCGGTAAAGGTAATGATCAGGTAAGATTCGAAGTATCTATCGCCGCTTTAAATCCAAACTTGCAGGTAATTGCTCCAGCTCGAGAATGGGGATTTACCCGGGAAGAAGAAATTGAATATGCCAAAAAATATAATATTCCTGTCCCTGTAGATGTGAAAAATCCATACAGTGTGGATCAGAATTTATGGGGGAGGTCTATTGAATGCGGAGTATTAGAAGATCCCTGGGTAGAGCCACCGGAAGAAGGAGTGTACGAATGGACGGTAAGCCCGGAGAATGCTCCTGACAAAACAACTTATCTGGAGATATATTTTGAAAAGGGAGTGCCGCAGAGTATAAATGGAGAGAAAATGTCTCTAACGAATTTAATTTTGAACTTAAATAAAATTGGAGGAGAAAATGGAGTAGGACGAGTAGATATGGTAGAGAATAGATTAGTAGGGATTAAATCTCGAGAAATCTATGAATGCCCGGGTGCAACTATCTTGTTAAAGGCATATCAGTCTTTGGAAGGGTTGGTTTATCCCCGAGAATTATCCCATTTTAAACAGATTATTTCTAAAAAATATTCTGAATTAACCTACTATGGCCTATGGTTTTCTGCTTTAAAAGAGGCCTTGGATGGTTTTGTAAAAGTAATTAAAGATAAGGTAACCGGGACCATAAAAGTAAAATTATTCAAAGGTAATTGTGTGGTAGTAGGAAGAAAATCTAAAAATTCTCTGTATGATTTTAATTTGGCTACTTATGATCAAGGAGATACCTTCAATCAAGATTTTGCTAAAGGATTTATAGAACTTTGGGGTTTACCTACTAAAGTATATTCTTCGGTAAGCAGGAAAAATAAATAGCGTAGAGCGTGTAGCGTTTAGCGTATAGGAAATGCTGATCTAATTTCCTCCCCCTTGAGGGGGGAGGATTAAGGTGGGGGTGAAAAATATGGAAAAACT
>JAHJOY010000075.1 GCA_018819665.1 bacterium | reverse complement strand
ATTTTTAATAAAAGAGGATTTTTTAATATTTTGCAGAATATAATCTATAAGTTAAATATTTTGCCTTTAAGATTTTAAAAAGATTGAATTAAAGAAAAAGAGGTAAATTAAATGAATGAAGTTTTAAGTTTTGGTATGGTAGGTGGTGGAATTGGCTCTTTAATTGGCGAAGTTCATCATAAAGCAGCTTCCTTTGACCGTAAAGCAAAATTAGTTGCCGGATGTTTTTCCAGAAGTTATGACAATACTTTATCTACAGGGAAAAAATTGGGTTTGGATTCCGGACGACTCTATAAAAATTTTAGGGAAATGACCGAGAAAGAGGGAGCAAGAGAGGATAAAATTGATTTTGTTATCATTGCGACCCCGAATAATTCACATTTTGAGATGGCCAAAGCTTTTTTAGAAAAGGGCATTAATGTAGTTTGTGATAAGCCTTTGACCTTGAAAGTTGAAGAGGCTGAAGAATTAACAAATTTGGCCAAGAAAAGAGATTTACTTGGTTGTGTGACTTATACATATTCCGGTTATCCTATGGTAAAACATGCTCGGGAAATAATTAGTAGAGGCGAGATTGGGAAGATTCGGATAGTAATGGGAGAATATCTCCAGGAATGGCTGGCTATGCCGGTAGAGAAAGAAGAAGGGAACAAGCAGGCATCCTGGCGAACTGACCCCAAATATTCCGGAAAGTCTAATTGTGTAGCGGATATTGGAAGCCATATAGAAAATACTGTCTCTTATACAACCGGATTGGAAATCGATTCTCTTTGCGCCAATTTGGATATTTTTGTTAAGGGAAGAGCACTCGATGATAATGCAGAGGTTTTAATCAAATATACCAGCGGGGCTCGGGGGATTTACTGGTGTTCACAGGTGGCTATCGGGAACAATAATGGTTTAAAAATCCGTGTTTTGGGAGAAAAGGGATCTGTAGAATGGGAGCAAGAAAAACCTGATTATTTGAAAGTTGCTTTTTATGGTCGGCCAGTTCAGATTTTATCTCGGGGAAGAGATAATTTATATCCTCTGGCCTTGAGAGTCTCTCGACTCCCTGGAGGGCATCCCGGGGGCGTATATGAGGCTTTTGCCAATATCTATTCTAATTTCTCTGATGCCTTGCTGGCCAAAAAGGCAGGAAAACCTTACCAGAATCAGAAGGAAGTTGATTTTCCTACCTTTGAAGATGGCACAAGAGGTGTCAAATTCATTAATCTATGTGTGGAAAGCTCACAAAGAGGAGCCTGTTGGATATCAACAAGATGATTTAACCAGTAAAACAGGGGCTTTGTTCTTTGATACAAAATAATTTATTTAAAGATTAACTTTTTAGCAAACAAATAATTTGCTTTGATAGCTTTAATTGATTAAAATGATAAAAAATTTATCTTTAATTATTTGAAGGAGCAGGAGGTAGACATGGTGAATAGGGCAAAGGTTTATTTTACAGATTTAAGGGCGAAGCCGGGAAAGAATTTATTGGATAAATTAAAGAAATTAGTTTTAGAAGCCGGGATTAAAGAGATTGATTTTAAGGATAAGTTCGCAGCCCTAAAAATTCATTTTGGGGAACCGGGAAATCTTTCTTATATTCGGCCCAATTATGCAGCCTGTATAGTAAAATTAATTAAGGAATTAGAGGGAAGGCCATTTTTAACTGATGCCAATACCCTTTATTATGGCAAGAGGGCTAATGCTGTAGACCATTTAAATACGGCTATGGTAAACGGATTTAATCGGATCGCCGTAGGGTGTGATGTTATTATCGCTGATGGCCTGAAGGGAACTGAATACCGGGAAATTACTATCAATAAAAAACATTGTAGAGCACCCAAGATAGCTGCAGCAATTGCCGATGCTGATATTATCATTTCTCTGACTCATTTTAAGGGACATGAAATGACTGGCTTCGGAGGTGCCCTGAAAAATTTGGGTATGGGCAGTGGTTCCCGGGCTGGCAAAATGGAGATGCATTCTAATTCTAAACCCAAAATAAAGCTTAAGAATTGCGTTGGCTGCGGCCAGTGCATTAAAAGCTGCTCCCAGGAAGCCATTCATTTTAATGAAAATAAAAAGGCGGAAATTGATTATCAAAAATGTATCGGTTGTGGCCAGTGTGTAGCAGTATGCCAGTATAGTGCTGCTGTAGTAGGTTCTGATGAATCGGGAGGAAATGTTCAGGAAAAGATTGCAGAATATACTTATGCAGTATTAAAAGACAAGCCTCATTTTCATATCAGTTTTATTATGGATGTCTCCCCTTATTGTGATTGCTGGAATTATAATGATATGGCTATAGTCCCGGATATCGGAATGGCTGCTTCTTTTGACCCTGTTGCCTTAGATAGAGCCTGTGTGGACTTGGTAAATAAAGCTCCTATGATAAGGGGGAGTATTTTAGAGGAGAAAAATTTTCATTCCGGGGAAGATAAATTCGGACATGTTCATATTGATACTGATTGGAAAATCGGTCTGAATTATGCGGAAAAGATAGGTCTGGGCACACAGAATTATGATTTAATCGTAGTTAAATAAAATAAAACAGGATGGAAAAATAAATGGTCCTTTGATAGGTTAAAAACCTGCCAAAGGACCGTCCCCTAACAAAGTTTTGACAGGAGGTATTAAAAAAGTATTGATAGATAAAAATTTTAAGGGAACACTAATTATCTTAGTAAGACACGGAGAATGTGAAGGGAATGTTAAGGGGGTATTCAGAGGAAGGACAGATTTTCCTTTAAATAAGAGAGGTCTTGTTCAAGCACAGGATTTAGCGCAAGAGCTGAAAAGTTTTCCTATTAAATATATTTATACCAGTCCTTTATCCCGGGCCAGGCAGACAGCTGAAGCGATTAGCCGACAATGTATGGTGGAAGTTAAGATAAAAGAACGATTTAACAATATCGAATTGGGAAGCTGGGAAGGGCGCCTTAAAAAAGAAATTGCCCAGGAATACCCGAAGGAATGGGAGCTCTGGGTGAATAATCCGGAAAAACTCAAGGTGAAGGATATGGAGACTCTTTATGATGTGCAGAAGAGGGCTAAGGCCTGTCTGGATAACTTAGTTTCCAAGCATGATGGAGGGACTTTAGCAGTAGTTACCCACCGGGCAGTACTTAAACCTCTTATCGCTGCCTGTCTGAATATTACCTCACCTTATTTTTGGAAGATTCATTTAGATACCGCTTCTTACAGTCTTCTTTCTCATAAAAAAGAAAGAGGATATTGTCTGATACAATTGAATCAGACTAAGCATTTAAAAGAATATGTTACCGAGTGGGTATAAGAAAAAAATGAAAATTAAACCGAAAAAACAAATATCAAAAAAATATAAAATCTTTATCGGATACTTAGAGGGAACAATATCAATCATCCTGAATAACCTCCTTTTTGGTTTAAAATACTGGGTGGGAATTAAGACTTTTTCCATAGCTATAATTGCCGATGCCTGGCATACATTGTCTGACTCGTTTACTTCCCTGGTGGTGATTATAGGTTTCAAAGTTTCATCCAAGCCTGCCGATAAAAAACACCCCTACGGTCACGGTCGGGCAGAAATAATTAGTTCTGTTATTATTGGCACATTATTAGCCGTGGTAGGTGTAAATTTTTTAATTGCCTCGATTCAGAGATTTATAAATCATCAATCTGCCTCTTACGGAAATTTAGCCGTAATAGTATTTGTAATTTCGGTGATAGTAAAAGAAGGATTGGCTCAGTTTTCTATGCGCGCTGGGGAAAAAATTAATTCTCAATCACTTATAGCAGATGGCTGGCACCATAGAAGTGATAGTCTGGTGTCTCTTATGGTTTTAGTCGGAATCTTTATGGGAGGATATTTCTGGTGGGTGGACAGCATTATGGGGATTATAGTATCTTTGGTCATCTTTTATACCACCTACATCATTTTAAAAGAATCAATCAGTATCTTGATCGGTGAAGAACCGTCAGAGGATCTTGAAGCAGAGATTAGAAAAATTGTAGCTAATAGTGTATCTCATGATGTTAAATTACATCACCTCCACTCTCACAAATATGGTGACAATAGAGAATTAACCTTTCATATCAGGTTACCAGTAGATATGAGATTGGAAGATGCCCACAGGATTACGGAAAAATTAGAAAAGAAGATAAAAAAAGAAATGAATATTGAGACTACTATCCATATAGAACCAACTTATTATAAGGAAAAATAAGAACCAATTAAAATAAATCTATATCCAAGATACAAGAACAAAGAACAATTTAAATCTATCAATGAATTAGTCAGCATTACTGATGAGAATATGTATAAAGAAAAGAACAAAAAGAGGAAATAATCGGAAGATTCTATAAAAGATTAAAAAGAATAGATATAAGAAAAACCAGTGTTAAGAAAACCGGAAAGGAACAGATTTTGAAGTTAAGATGTAAGATAATTATTTTTTTATCATTCCTTTTGATATTCACTTCTCTTTTAATTTGTGTAGCCGGTGCCGGCACAGATATCCGGGAAGAGATAAATCAGTTTCCAGGATTTTCGGGAATCTTGATAAAAGACCTGAACACTCAAGAAATACTATTTTCCCATAATGAAGATAAACTTTTCACCCCGGCATCTCTTGCTAAAATATTTACCCTGCTTTCCGCTCTGGAAATCTTAGGTGAGGAGTATGTTTATCAGACTTCCTTCTACTTTTCCAGCACTGTTCCCGGAGAGATAAACGGAGACTTATATGTAGTAGGCAGTGGAGACCCCACTCAATCCCCGGAAGTTATCAGAAAGATAGCAGATGATCTGGTACAAAAGTTCGGTATCAGACATATCTCTGGAGATATTGTGTTGGATAATTCAAAGTTCTTGCCCGAAGAGTTTTTAGGAAGGGGATGGATGTGGGATGATAAAAACCCTCTGATTGGAGCATTAACTGTAATGGGATATAAAGTCAAGGAAAAACAAAATTCTTATCTTAATACTATGCCTCTTCTTTGGGGAAATATTTTTTCTCAGGAGCTATCCAAAAAAGGAGTTAAGATAGAAGGGAATATCCGGATTGGAAAAACCAAGGAGAATCTACGGGTAAAGTATATTTATTATTCTGATACCATGGATAAAATACTGGCTTATATGATGAAAAAGAGTGATAATCAGAGTGCTGAAAATATTTTTCGTACTCTGGCTTCGGAGGGTAATCCTGATGAAGTCTCCACTATTGCTCGGGCTATTGCCTCTTTAGAAGAAGTTATTGATACATCCCTGGGTTTAAAATGGGGAAAAGATTACATTCTTGTGGACGGCTGTGGTCTATCTGAATATAATCTTACGACCCCTGCTCATCTGGTTAAAGCAATTACTTACCTTTACCAGAAATACGACTTTAAGATACTGGATTATTTTGCCAGTACCAAGGAAAAAGGGACTTTAAAAGAACGTCGACCTTTTCAGGTATGGGGTAAGACCGGGACCTTATCTTCGACCTCAGCACTGGCTGGTATTTTACAGACCAAAAATAAGAGATGGATAGTCTTTTGCCTTATGGAGAATAATTTTATATTTATAGAAGAAGAGAACGACCCCAAAATTTTTGAAAATAGAATAATAGAATACATCTACGAAAATTTGTAGCACCACGGCGTGCCGTGCTGAATGTGCTACACATAAAAAAGAGGATTTTTTAAAATAATGTAGAATATTAATAAAGTAAAGGATAAATATTTTAGCAATATTCACATTATAAAAATCATGTTTTTTTGAATATCTGAATAAAAATTAATAAATATCGATTTTTACGGGGGGTGTAATTTTAAAAATGAAAGACGAGGAAAAGACAAAAGACCAGCTTATTAAAGAAATGCAAAAAATGTGTGAAAAGGTTGCTGACTTAGAAGAAGTAAAACTTAAGTATAACCAGGTGGATAAAAAACTTAAGCAAACTCATATAAAATTACAAAAGATTATAGAAGGTACTGCCAATATTATTACCAAAGTAGTTGAAATAAGAGATCCCTACTCCACAGGGCACCAGCAAAGAGTCTCCAAACTTGCTACTGTTATAGCCCAGGAAATGAAACTTCCTCAGGATAAGATTGAGGGAATCAAAATTGCTTCCTTGGTTCATGATATTGGAAAGGTTAATTTACCCACTGAAATCGTAAGTAAGCCGAGTAAATTAGTGGAAGTAGAATTTAATTTAATTAAAAATTATCCCAAGGTAGGTTACGATATATTAAGAAAAGTAGATTTTCCCTGGCCTATTGCAGAAATTGTCCTTCAGCATCAGGAAAAGATAGATGGTTCAGGTTATCCGAGAGGATTAAAAGGTGATGAAATTTGTATTGAGGCAAAAATATTAGGGGTAGCAAATGTGGTTGAGGCAATGTCTTCTTATAAATCCTACCGGCCTGCTCTTAGTATTGATGAAGCTTTAGCTGAAATTGCCGAAAATAAAAATATTCTTTTTGACCCGGAAGTGGTAGATACTTGCATTAAACTCTTTAAAGAAAAGGGTTTTAGTTTTAAATTGTAGCAGCATGGCGTGCCGTACTGTATTCAGAATGATCTAAAATGAAACCAGAAGCAATTCTTTAATAAAGTAGGGGTTTGATTTATCAAACCCGTCATTAGATTGCCTGCAAACTTATTTGTCTTGACAACTAATTAGCTTGGTAATCACAAATTGATTATTTTATTTCAGGAGTTGAGCAATAATGAAAGATAAAGACAAAACGAAAGAAAAGCTCATCACTGAATTGGTAGAATTACGCCAAAAAATTACTGAATTAGAAGAAATGAAAAATAAAAGTAAAATAACAGAGAAAAGCCTTCTGGAAAACGAGAAAAGGTTCAGGGGACTTTTTGACCATATGAGCAGTGGAGGAGCAGTATATGAGGCAAAAGATAATGGTAGAGATTTTATATTCAAAGATTTTAACCGAGCTGCAGAGAAGATTGACAAAATAAAAAAGAAAGATACCATAGGTAAAAGTGTCCTTAAGGTATTCCCTGGAGTGAAAGATTTTGGCCTTTTCAAAGTCTTTCAAGAGGTATACAAAACCGGGAAGCCCCAATACCATCCTATCTCCTTTTACCAAGACCAAAGGATCACAGGTTGGAGAGAGAACTACGTCTATAAGCTGCCCTCAGGTGAGATTGTGGCAGTTTATGATGATATCACTGAACGCACGCAGGCCGAAGAAAATTTACGTAAAAGCCCCAACAAGAATTTGCCAGCCTATTCAGAGGTGCCCCCGAGGCCTTAGTCTACGCAGACGAAAAAGGTAATATCTTAGGTGTAAACCCCCGCTTTACCGAGCTTTTCGGTTATACCTTAGAAGAGGTTAAAGGTAGAAATATTAATGATGGGATGATCCATCCTCCTGACAAGATAGAAGAAGGAAAAAAATAGACAAAATAGCCTTATCTAAAGGATATATTAACTATGAGACCATTAGAAAAAAGAAAGATGGAACTTTATTTCCAGTGGCTATATCTGGTTCTAACATTATAATCAATGGTCAAGTAAAGGGAATGGTAGGAACATTTATAGATATCACCAAACGTAAACAAGAGGAAGAAACTCTAAAACAATCCGAGGAGAAACTAAAATCAATTCTCAATACTATGTCTGACTACTGTTATATCATAGATAAGGATTTTAAAATTGAATTTATGAATAAATCTATGATAGAGAAGTTTGGTAATCAGATCGGCAAAATCTGCTATAAGGTCTTTTTTAATAGAAAATCCCCCTGTCCCTGGGATAAATTTAAGGAAATCCAGAAAGGCGAAACAGTAAAATGGGAATACTATTTCCCCAAATGGCGAGGTACCTTTGAAATAATAGATTCTCCTATTAAGAATAAAGATGGAATAATCTTAAAGCTGGGAATAGCAAGAGATATTTCCGAACATAAGCAGACAGAAAAAGAACTCACCTACCTGGCTACTCATGATATCCTCACCGGCTTTCCCAACCGAACCTTATTTGATGACCGACTTACTCTGGCTATAACGCAAGCTAAGCGAAACAAAAAGAAATTAGCGATAATGTTATTTGACCTGGATAGATTCAAAGAGGTAAATGATACAATGGGTCATATGGCAGGGGATCAGTTATTAAAGGAAGTCAGTAAACGGATGAAAAACCTTCTCCGTAAGAGTGATACCATAGCTCGTATGGGAGGAGATGAATTCCTACTCTTACTTCCGGAGATTTCTCAGATAGAAGATGCCACTAAAATTGCCCGGAAGATTATCGATTCCTTCAAGAGTACCTTTAAAATAGACCACCAAAAAATCCATATTACCACCAGTATAGGGATTGTAATTTATCCTGAGGATGGTGAAAATAGTGAGACCCTGATAAAAAATGCTGATATCGCTATGTATCAGGCTAAAGAACAGGGAAGGAATAATTATAAATTATATAAAAGCTAATATAAATTAAGGGGCGATTCTGTGATTTAAAATAATCTAAAATGAAATCAAGAACAATCCTTTTATAGAGTAGTGTTTGATTTATCAAGCCCGTATTAGATTGCTTGCAAAATTATTTGCTTTAAAGACTTGTGAGTTTGATGATTAAAAATTATTTGCTTATTGTGGGAGAAAAGTAAAATGAAAGACGAAAATAAAACTAAAGACCAACTTATCAAAGAATTAGCAAGAATACAGGAAAAAAATGCTGATTTGGAAGAAATAATAATTGAGGAAAAACGGACAAAGAAAGAACTAAAAGAATCTGAAAAAAAGTATAAAGATTTAGTTGAAGAGACCCCAATTGGTATAGCTAATATAGGCGTCACAGGTAAAATCACATATATTAACAAGAGATTAGAAAAGATCTCAGGTTATTCACGAGAGGAAGTAGTTGGTAAGAATGTTTTCAAACTTGGTGTATTCCCTGATGAAATGCTAAAAATTTTAAGAGAACGATTAAAGGCAAGATTAAGAGAAGGGTCAGTTCGCCGTCGTAGAGAAATTAATTTTAGATGCAAGAATGGAAAATGGATATGGATAGAAATAACCGCTAAGTTAATAAAGAAATGGGGAATTCCATCTAATTTTCGCATAACAGTACAAGATATTACTGAGCGCAAAAAAGCAGAGGAAGAATTAAGAGATTCAGAAGAGCGTTTAAAAATATTATTCGATTATGCACCTGATGCTTATTATACAAGTGATATAAAAGGTAAGTTTATTGATGGAAATAAGGCAGCAGAAAGATTGATTGGTTATAAAAGAGAAGAATTAATCGGAAAGAGTTTCTTAAAATTAAAATTACTCTCTCTTGCTGATATACCCAAAGCAGCTAAACTGTTAGTAAAAAGTCTTAGAGGACAACCGACAGGATCGGATGAGTTTGTATTAAATCGAAAAGACAACAGTAAGGTAACGGTTGAGATCTCCACTTATCCGGTAAAGATTAAGGGAAGAACTTTAGCATTAGGTATAGTAAGGGATATCACTGAGCGCAAAAAAGCAGAAGAAGCCTTGCGTAAAAGCCAACAAGAATTCGCGAGTATATTTCACAATAACCCCGAAGCTTTGGTCTATTTAGATGACAAGGATACAGTCTTAAAAATAAATTCCCGCTTTAGCGAACTTTTTGGTTATAAACTAAAAGAAATTAAAGGTAAAGATATCAATAGCGGAATAATTCACCCTCCTGATAAAATAGAGGAGGCAAAGAGATTAACTAAAAAAGCGATAAAAGGATATATTAATTATGACACTATTAGAAAAAAGAAAGACGGGACTTTATTTCCTGCATCCGTATCTGGTTCCTCAGTTTTAATTGATGGAAAAACTAAAGGAAGGATAATATTGTATCAAGATATCACCCTGCGCAAACAGGCAGAACAAAAGATAAAACAGGGTTATGAAAAGCTCCAAAGAACTATGGAAGCTACCATATATACTATATCTAAAATAATTGAGACTAGAGATCCCTATACTGCTGGTCATCAAAATACAGTTTCTCAACTTGCAGTGGCTATAGCCCAAGAAATGAAACTTTCTGAAGATGAGATTGAAGGAATACGGATAGCTGCCCTGGTTCACGATATTGGAAAGATAAATATACCTGCTGAAATTCTAAGTAAGCCAAGTAAATTAAATGAGATGGAGTTTAGTTTAATTAGGAATCATCCCAAGATAGGTTATGATATTTTGAGGAAAATAGATTTTTCGTGGCCGGTTGCCCAGATTGTCCTTCAACATCATGAAAGGTTAGATGGTTCAGGATACCCTAATAAATTAAAAGGTGATGAGATTATATTAGAAGCTAAAATAATTGGAGTAGCTGATGTTATAGAGGCGATGTCTTCTCATCGACCTTACCGTCCTGCTTTAGGTATAGACAAAGCCTTAAAAGAAATTTCCCAAAACCGAGGCATCCTCTATGACCCGATGGTAGTAGATGTCTGCCTTAAGCTTTTTAAAGAAAAAGACTTTAAATTTGAATCGTAGCACCACGGCGTGCCGTGCTGTATAAATATATATCAAATAAATTAATAAAAAAGGAAAAAATATTATCAAATATCATTACGGTTCTCTAAGATTAAGAAATTATAATTATTCTTCTCCCGGTGCATATTTTATTACTATATGTTCTTATCAAAGAAGATTTATTTTAGGAAATATAATTCACAGTGAAATGTTCTTGAATAAATTCGGAGTTATAGTTAAAGACGAATGGTTAAAAACCACACAATTACGTAAAAATGTAAAATTAGATGAATATATTATTATGCCTAATCACTTTCATGGTGTTATAATATTAGAGGATATTAATAATCAAAAGGACACGGCGAGCCGTGTCCTTACACAAGAATCATTTGGAAAACCAATTTCTGGTTCAGTCCCAAGTATTATTCGTTCATTTAAATCTGCAGTTACCCGACAAATTAATCTTTTGTCTTATCCTCATAAGATAATTGTCTGGCAGAATAATTGTTACGAACATACCATAAGAAGTGAAGATGAATTAAATACAATTCGAGAATATATTCAAAATAATCCTTTAAGATGGGAATATGATAGAGATAATCCAAAAGGAAAACCAGATAAAAAGGAAGAGAAATTTTGGAAGGATTTTACATAAATCGTAGCAGCACGGCGTGCCGTGCTGAATCACCAAGGATAAAAATTAAAATGAAAATAAGAGTGGATAAAATGAAAACTTCAATGATATTTTTTTTGATAATGACTTTAGCTATCAGCTTATTCGGAGCAGATATTGCTTTGGCTGACAATAATGTGTTGACTGAACTTGAGGCTCAACAACTGAAGATATTAAAGCTTTCCAAAGTAGTAGAAGAACAACCTTCAAATATTAAACTAAAAGAAGACATAGAAAGCTATAAGATAGGATTGGAATTATATCAACAGAGTGATTATCAGCAAGCCATTTCCGAATTACAAAAGGTAAAATATTCTACCCTAAATTTACCTCTTTATATTAAATCCCAATTCATATTGGGGGATTGTTATAGAAAAATTGAAGATTGGGATGGTGCAATAGAAGTTTATAAAAACTTAGTAATAAATGACCCCATTTTGACTGATTATTCCCTCTTTTTTCTGGCTGAAACCTATAGGCTTAAAGGTGAAAATCGCGAATCTACAGCTACTTACAAACGAATAATAGAGAATTTTCCTCAACGTCTAATTATTTCAGAGGCAAACTACCAGATAGCTCAAAATTATCGCGAATTAAAGGATATAAATTCTGCTCTAATTTATTATAAAAATATCTTGGAAGATTCCAAGGATAACCAGCTTAAAGCAAAAGTTTTGCTTGAGCTTTCTGAGATATACTGGCAAGAAAAAAAATATATTGATTCTCTTAACTGTTTATATGAGATATTGGATGAAGGCTATAGACTTAAAAGGAATTCAGAACCGGAAGAGTTGTTGATTAGATATCTTTATAAGATTCAAGAAGATTTAAAAGATATAAAGGCTCCTTACCATATAATGGTAAAATGTGCAGATATTTTGTTTAAATATCGCCAGTATAATCTGGCTGAAGATTTATATAAGGAAGTTATTGAAACTTTTCCTGAAGCTCTTGATATTGCAGAAGTTTACTATAAGAGGGCAAGGACTTTGTATTATAAAAAGGAATATAAGGAAGCTGCTAATCAGTGTGAGGAGATTATAGTAAAATTTCCTCCCAGCGAAATTACTATTAAAGCAAATTATCTTGGGGGCAATTCTCTCCTTGCCTCAGGAGAACGTTATTTCGCCCTGGATAAGTATAAAAAAATTATTGAACAGTATCCTGAAACCTATTATGCTCGAGAGTCTTATCTCCGTATGGCAGAATGTTATTTTCAATTAGGAGAACCAGAAAAAGGAATTTCTCTATGGAGAGAATTGATAAGCAAATACCCTAACAGTGATCAGGCAATGACTACTTGGTGGAATTTAGGTCGGTATTATACCAAGAACAATAAGGACCCGGAAGCATTAGAGGCCTATCGAGCACTATCGGAGAGATTTTCAAAGAGTAGATTAGGAGATGATGCCCTGTACTGGAGAGGAAAAACCCTGCAAAAGATGGGATTAGAAGATGAGGCAAACTCTATCTATGAAAAACTCCTTAAGGATTACCCTTTAAGTTATTATGCAGAGAGAATTATCGAACAGAGAGAAGATGTTAATTACCGTTGGCTTTTGCCCGTTGTTTCTATTTCTAAAGAAAAAGATTTTACAAATTTAGAGGGATTTTTAGATAAATATGATAAAATAAATGAAAAAGGCCAATTATTTCTGCTTAAAGCAGAATTATTTGGAGAGGTTAGTTTTTATAAAGAAGCAATAATTGAATTAAAAGGGGCATTAAATTATAACCCCGGAAATATCTTTTTATTATTTAGGTTAAGTGACCTTTATCAGAAGAATGAGGATTATTATGATTCTTTAAATCATTCGGAGATAATCTTTAATTATTTACAGGATAATTACCCTTTGGAGGAATTACCTCTTGAATTATGGGAACACCTTTACCCGGCTTATTTTGAAGATATGATTAGAGAATACGCCTTAAAATATGAGATAGACCCCTTACTCGCCCTGGCTATGATAAGAGAGGAGAGTCGATTTAATGCTTGGAATGAATCTGTGGCTGGAGCTCGAGGATTGATGCAGATAATCTTTTCTACCGGAGAATGGATTGCCCAAAAGTTAAATTTTGAAGACTTCAATGATGAAATGCTCTTTTCTCCTGAAGTAAATATAAATTTGGGTTGCTGGTATATCGGTTATCTAAAAGAAAGATTTTTAAATGACCCTATTTTGATAATTTCAGGTTATAATGCCGGCCCAGGCACAACCAGTAAGTGGTTAGAGCAATATGATAGATCTGACCTGGATAATTTTGTAGAAAATGTTCCTTATTCTGAGACCAGAGAGCATATAAAAAAAGTAATGAAATCTTACCAGATGTACAAAAGATTGGCACAGGTTTTAAGCGAAGAGTAAATGGAATGGTTTGTGCTGGATTAAAAAAGGAGGTAGAAGTTCGATACGGCGAACTTAAGAACAAATGACGAGTAAAGTAAAAGCTCAACTTTTTTGTCTTCACTGTAACAAAGAAACCAATCATACCATTACCTATAAAGGTGAATATTTAGAAGATATTAAGTGTAGTATTTGCGGAAACGAAATTAGAATTAACCGGGAAAAATTATTAAAAATCTACACCGCAGATTTTATAGATAGGGTGTTAACCAAGCCTTATCGAATAACTGAGGAGATAAAAAAAGATCTATCTCATTTTCTAAAGTCTATGCCCATCAGAATTTTGACTAAGCCTTATCGGGTTGCCCGGGAGATAGGAGATATGCTGCATAAAGAAAAGGATAAAAGTGGAAGGTGAGTGAGCAATTCACCAATTTACCAATTCTCCAATTCACCAATTATTTAGTCGATATAAAAAAAAATTGACAAAATCATAAAAAAACAATAATATAATATAAAGAAATCAGCATAAATCAAGGGAGATTTATGAGATGGAAGAATATTTAACTGCAAAACAAGTAGCGAAATATTTACAAGTAAAACCTCTTACTGTCTATCAATGGGCAAGAACTAATAAGATTCCGGCGGTTAAAATTGGAAGAATCTGGCGTTTTAAAAGGAATATTATTGATAGTTTTTTAGAAAAAAAACCTGAGAAAAAGAAGATATAGCTGCTTAGCTACCTGAGGAAACTTCTTAATTGCTTATTTTTAACCTCATTTTTGGTTATTAATTTATGAAAACAGGAGGATAGAGGATGTATGTAGCACAAAAACATAATAGATATAAGAAAAATTCTACT
>JAHJOY010000074.1 GCA_018819665.1 bacterium | reverse complement strand
TTATCGTTTAAAAATCATACAAAAGCATTTAAAGCATCTTTTTATCCGGGGATGGAACAGATTTCTTCTACCAACGTGGTATTTGAAACAGATAATTATTTTGAAGTTTTACGGATGTTGTTATTTGTAGTATAAGGCAAAAAGAATATCCTGATTCTACTCGATAAAGTTTTTGCATTTTTCTTGACATTGTAATACACATTAACAATTATAATAAAAGCAATAGAGAATAATATTATGTGGATTATTTATATAAAAAATACAGTATAAGACATGAACTTGGGGAAATATAGAAAATTTTCTGAAAATTTTTCATAAGAAAGAAGGATTTTTAAATACCGATGTAGTATACATATAGTATTAAAGAATGATAACAAATATATCATCTCAAATTGATTAAAATAGGGAGAAAGGAGGTGAAAAGAGAAAAAGGTTTGAAAAGTGTTTTAAAAAATAAACTATTTTAAAAGGAGATGTTTTAAATGGCAAACGAACAACAAAAGACTACTGGGTGGGTGCTTTATCCAATAGGAAGCAAGCCACGATGGGGTTTAGCATTTTTCTTAGGCTTCCAGCATTATCTTACGATGTTTGGGGCTACTGTTAGTATTCCTCTCATCGTTGGAGGTGCTTTAGGATTTCCACCAGATCAACTTGCTATTCTTATTTCAACTGTTTTCTTTGCAAGTGGAATAGCAACACTCTTACAGCAATTTATTGGAAACAAACTTCCTATCGTACAGGGAGGGAGCTTTTCTTTCCTTGGTCCTACTTTTGCTATTATAGGAATGGTGCAGGCTCAAGGAGGAAATTGGCAGGTAGGAATTCAGGCTATTGCTGCATCAATTATGTTTGCATCGGTCTTTGAAATTATTCTTGGTTATTCTGGTGCAATGGGTAAGATAAAGAGATTTATTGGCCCTCTTGTAGTTGCTCCTACAATTACTATGATTGGGTTGGCTCTTTTTGAAACAGGTGCACCAATGATGTCTGGAAACTGGATAGTTTCTTTGATAACCTTGGTTGCATTGATTTTCTATTCTCAGGTTTTTTCAAGAAGGTTAAGATGGTTCCTTCTTTTCCCTGTTATATCGGCGATAGCTACAGGTTGGATTGTTGCTGTTATTGGAACTCTTGCGGGATGGATCCCTGCGGGAAATGCTGCAAATTTAAGCGTTGCTTTTAAACAGATCGCAGTGGCTCCCTGGTTTACTCTAAGACCTCTTATTCCATTCAAATGGGGATTTCCTACCAGTGGTTCTCTGATAGTAGCAGGTAGTTTTGGAATGCTCGCTGCTTACCTTGCTTCAATGGTAGAGTCAGTTGGAGATTACCACTCGTGTGCAAAGTTGTCTGAGGCTCCGCCACCAACAGAAAGGATGATTTCGAGAGGTCTTGGTTCTGAGGGAGTAGGTTGCCTTATTGCCGGAATACTTCAGTCTGGAAACGGAACAACCTCATATTCAGAGAATATAGGTGCAATTGGTATTACAAGAGTTGCTTCGAGAAGGGCAATAAGGGCTGGTGCAATTGTTATGCTTGTCATACCGATTATTGGAAAAATAGGCGCAATCTTTGCCTCACTTCCTAGTCCGGTTGTTGGAGCAATGTATGTTGGTCTTTTTGGCTTGATTGTGGCAGTTGGGCTTTCAAACCTCCAATACGTGAACCTAAACAATTCAAGAAATCTTTTTATTCTTGGCTTAGCGTTGTTCAGTGGTCTGTCCTTCCGTGCTGCATTTATTGCAAACCCAATAAACTGGGGTCTTATCGGAACTTTTACAGGTACATTGGGAAGTATCGTTCAGACTATTCTTACTACAGCTATGGCTGTTTCAGCAATTATTGCATTGATACTTGATAACTATATCCCTGGAGCAACAAGAGAAGAGAGAGGATTAACCTACTGGGAGAAAGAAGCAACCCCAGAAGCCTGGGCAAAAGCCGAAGCAGAATGGGCACAGATGAAAGAAGGAGAAGAGATAAAACTAAAAGGTTTTGAATTAGTTCAGAAGTAATTTTTAGTTGGAGCCAAGGGCAAAGAAAACCCTTGGCTCGTTTTTGGGAGGGAAAGTGAGTAGTAAAAGTAAAAAGTTATTCTTTGTTATTGTTGTAATACTGTCAATTATTATTGTATTGTTAATATTTAATGCAGGGAATCCGAATTCTATCTTAAGATATATTATTAAAGACCCTTCTTATGATTTTATAATACTTTTTGCGCTTGCTGTACTTTTATCCTTAATGAGCTTCTATTATGCTCATACAAATGAAACAGGGGGGTATGAAAAAATTGTTCAGGCAAACTTGAAGAATATACGAAGGCTGAGAAAGAATAGAAAGACAAACAAGGAGATTGCCGAAACGATTTTAAACGCGATGAATATGAGGAGAGGGTATCGCTACCACTATGCATTAAGAAGATTAATAATACTTTTGGGAAGAATCGAGTAATTTAAATGGGAAAATTTGTATGTATTATTTTTTAGCAAGTGCATTTATTTTTGCTGTTTTTTTCTTTATGTGGTTTTTGCAGAGGGACATGAAGAAGGTAAGGAAAAAGTTTAATGAGAAGGATATTGTTATTGCAAGCTATGGAGTACGTTTCTATGGATTGGCATCAGAACCAGGCGGGCTTCTTAATTCTGGGGGGCAAATGATTCTGCTTAAAAGTGGATTATATTATAAAGGGAGGTTTGATAAGAGAGAACTTTTTATTTCAAAAGGAGACCTCCTTTCAATTGCTGTTACAGATTTTCATAAAGGTGAACCCACGATAGGGAAGTGCCTCGCATTTTATTTTACCAATAAAGATGGTAAAATTGATAGAGCCGCATTTGAGCTCCCATACCCAAAGCAATGGGTTGATGCAATAAAGTTTTACTCCGAAAGTGAAAACAAAAAGATTCCGATTAGAGAGGAGTATATAGAATAGTTCATTATCTGTATTAACTTTCTTTCATTATTTATTCATTTATTAGTACAAAGTGGATAGGAGTTGATGCTGTTAGCACAGATCACCCGATACACAATTATGAGAATATGGCACCCTAAGACATTCGAAGAAGCAAATAGAAAGCTTAAAAAATAGTTTGGCAAAGACTGGGATGAGATGTATCCAATTGAGAAATTCTATCAAGTTATGCATATAAAGCTCTTCCCGAAGCATCTTGTGCATGCAGAAAATCTTTCAACAGACATTGCAAATCTTCCAAGTGGTAGATACTATTATATAGGAGGTTTCCTTACAGTAGCCATGGAAGCAGAATCAATGTGAGGTAGATTTATAGCCTGGAAAGTAAAATAATTTTTTATTTTAGAGGAGGAAACTATGGTAATAGCACATGAATTTGAGTATTTTAAACCAGAAAGT
>JAHJOY010000073.1 GCA_018819665.1 bacterium | reverse complement strand
TAATAAGTTTGATGAATCGAACCTATAACCACAATTAAACTGAAAATTTATAACTAAAAGCTAAAAACCACAATTCAAAATTTAAAACCTTTTTCTCAAACTTTTATCCGAAGACAAGAATTCTTTAATTGCCCGAGCTGCTACTTTACCATCTCCTACTGCCGAGATTACTGTAGCCGAACCTCTAACAATATCTCCTCCGGCGAATATCCCTTCTTTAGTAGTAACTTTGGTGTTATCATCTATAATGAAATAACCCCACTGGTTAATCTCAACTCCGGTGGCGCTTCGAGCTACGATAGGATTAGCTGAGGTCCCAATGGCATCAATGACCATATCTACTTCGATTACAAAATTAGAACCGGGGATAGGGATAGGTCTTCTTCGACCTGAATCATCCGGTTCACCTAATTCCATCTTTAGACATTCCATTCCGATAACATTACCTTTATCATCACCCAATACTTTAATAGGAAGAGTAAGAAAATTAAAGATTATCCCCTCTTCTTCAGCATGATGGACTTCCTCTGCCCGAGCTGGAACTTCTTTTCTTGATCTTCTATAAACAATATAAGATTTTTCTGCTCCTAATCTTAAGGCAGTGCGGGCTGAATCCATAGCTACATTTCCTGCTCCGATAGTAGCTGCCCTTTTGCCTATCTTAACAGGAGTATCATATTCTGGGAAAGCATAAGCTCTCATTAAATTAGAACGAGTTAAAAATTCATTTGCTGAATAAACATCATTTAAGTTCTCTCCGGGGATGTTCATAAACCGAGGGGCACCTGCTCCATTGGCTAAGAAAATAGCATCAAATTCTTGAGTTAATTTATCTACACTTTTGGTAGTCCCTACTACAAAATCAGTTACTACTTTCACCCCTAATTTTTCAATTTCTTTTACTTCGTATTCTACTATCGATTTAGGGAGTCGAAATTCAGGAATACCGTAGACTAAGACTCCCCCAGGTTGGTGTAAGGCTTCAAAGATAGTAACTTCATAACCTAATTTAGCTAAATCAGCGGCACAGGTAAGTCCGGCAGGGCCAGAACCTACTATGGCTACTTTTTGTTCTTTTTTACTAATCTTTGGTAACTTTCCGTGAATATTATTTTCGCGAGCCCAATCAGCGACAAAGCGTTCTAATCGACCGATAGCTATCGGTTTTCCCTGTTTTTCTAAGATGCAAACCTGCTGACACTGTTCTTCTTGAGGGCATACTCTTCCGGTCATAGCCGGAAGGTCATCGGTTTTTAATATTTCCAGATAAGCACCGGCAAAATCTTCCTCAACAATTTTTTTAATAAACTGAGGGATATTAATCTCCGCCGGACAACCTGGAACACATTTAGGATTTTTACACTGTAGACACCTTTGGGCCTCATAGATGGCCTGTTCCCGAGTGTAGCCTAATGGTACTTCTTTAAAATTATAAATTCTCTCTTTGGGCTCTTGTTCGGGCATAGGAATCTGCTCTCTTTTTACTCTTTCTTTGGGTTGTATCATTTCAGCCATTAATTTATCCCCCTTCCGCAGCTACATAGGTGAGTATGTTCGTGGTAGAAATCCCAGGATTTTTTCTCCGAATCTTTATAGCGTGAAAGACGATTCATAAATTCTACCCAGTCTACTAATTGTCCATCAAATTCCGGTCCATCGGTACAGACAAATTTGGTCTCTCCCCCGATGGTAACTCTACAGGAACCACACATTCCGGTACCATCTACCATAATACTATTGAGACTGACTATGGTTTCTACCGGATAAGGTTTGGTAGTTTCACAGGTCACCTTCATCATAATAGCCGGACCAATAGTCCATACCTTCTTAATTGATTTATCCTTATCTAAGAGCTCTTTTAAAACTTGAGTGACAAAGCCCTTTCGTCCATAACTACCATCATCAGTAGTAACAATCAATTTTGAGGAGGCTTTTCTTATCTCCTCTTCCATAATAATCAGTTCTTTGTTACGGGCTCCAATAATTGAAATAACTTCGTTCCCAGCTTCTTTTAGGGCACGAGTAATCGGATGGATACAGGCAATCCCGGTACCTCCGCCTACGGTTATTACTTTTCCATAATTTTCAATCTCGGTCTTTTTACCTAAAGGGCCGATAAAGGAATATAATTCATCTCCCTCTTCCAAAGTAGAAAGTTCTTCGCTGGTTTTGCCCACTATCTGAAAGACAATTCTAATTAATCCTCTTTCTCGATCAAAATCAGCCACAGTTAAAGGAATTCGTTCTCCTCTCTCTGTAATCATTAAGATGATGAATTGACCTGGTTGAACCGAGGAAGCCACTTCTGGAGCCTTTATCCATGTCGAATAAATAACTTCGTGTAATCTTTCTTTTTTAACTATTTTGTACATTTTCCCTCCTATATCTGATCCTCTTACTATTTATTGCTATAAATTTGCAGATATTTCTGCTGTATCCTTGGCTATCATCAATTCTTCATTGGTGGGAATTACCATTATCTTTACTTTCGAATCATCATTACTTATAATAGCTTCTTTTGCACTAACTTTATTTTTCTCTGGGTCAATCTTTACCCCTAAAAACTCCAATCCTTCACAGGCCTCAGCTCTAGTCTCTTTTGAATTTTCTCCGATTCCAGCCGTAAAAACAATGGCATCAACTCCGCCCATAGCTGCTGCATAGGCTCCGATATATTTTTTTATACCATAAGTAAAGGCAGATATGGTTCTTATAGCTCTTTCATCACCCTGATTTGCTCTCTCTCTTAAATCTCTCTTATCACTTGAAATTCCTTCTGATAGACCCAAGAATCCACTTTCTTTATAGATAATTTTATTAATCTCTTCAACGGTGAGTTTTTCTTTATCCATTAAAAAGGGGATGATTGCCGGATCAAAATCTCCGCAACGGGTTCCCATTATTATGCCGGCAACTGTGCCAAACCCTAAACTGGTATCAATCGAAATTCCGTTCTTCACTGCAGTAATACTGGAACCATTGCCCAGGTGGCAAGTAATTATTTTAAGTTCTTCCAAAGGTTTTTCTAAAATTTCAGCTGCTCTTTGAGCCACATATTTATGAGAAGTCCCATGAAATCCATATCTTCTTACTTTGTATTTCTTGTAAAATTTATAAGGAATACCATAGAGATAAGCACATTCCGGAATAGTCTGATGAAAAGCAGTATCAAATACTCCTACCTGTGGTATCCCTGGCATTAATTCCTTACATACTTCTATCCCTAAAATATTAGGCGGGTTATGTAAAGGAGCAAGTTCGATACATTCTTTTAAGGCATCCATAACTTCATCGGTAAGTAAGACCGAGCCAGAAAATTTTTCCCCAGCATGAACCACTCTATGGCCCACTGCCGATATTTCTGACACATCTTTAATTACTCCATATTCTGAATGAAGTAAGGCATCCATCATTAATTTAATCCCAACCCTATGGTTAGGAATATCCTGATGGGTTATAACCGGTTCCCTGTCAGAAGGATAATGATTAATAATTGAATCAGAAATTCCAATCCTCTCCACTAACCCCTTGGCCAGTACCGACTCATCAGTCATGTCGAATAACTGATATTTTATAGATGAACTGCCGCTATTTACCACTAAAACTTTCATTTTATTCTTAATCTCCCTTTTCGTAAATTATTATTTTTTACTACTTGCTTTCCTATTTTTTTGTTTTTAAATCTTTAGCAATATCAAACCCCAAGAGTAATGCTTTTTCGTTTACTTCCTTTGCCTTAACTGGAACCCTAAAACACACTGCCTTTTTAATAGCTTCTTGGGAAACCACTTCAGTTAACCCTACAATTATACCTAAAGAAATAATATTGGTAACTAATTTTGTTCCGAATTTTTTTTGAGCTGTTTCAGCAATGGGAAATAAATATATTTTATTTGAGATATTAGGAACCTCTGTTACTAATGTAGAATCAGCAACTAAGATACCGTCTTTGTTTAAATTTTTAACATATTTATCACAAGCAGTCTGAGTTAGAGCTAAAAGAATATCCGATTTTATTACTTTAGGATAATCTATCGTATTATTACTTATAACCACTTCTGATCTACTAGCTCCTCCTCGGGCTTCTGGCCCGTAAGACTGGCTTTGAACAGCTTCTTTTCCATCATATATACCGGCTGCTTCGGCTAAAATTATACCGGCTAAAATTAGTCCCTGGCCTCCGGATCCGCTTAAACATATTTCAATTCTTTCTTTCATTACTTATTGCCTCCCCTTTCCTGAGCTTTTTTGATAATCTCTTCATATAATTCAGTATAGTCTGGTCTATCTTTGCTTAAAAACTCGCCTATAGCATATTTTTCCTTTTTTTCATCAGGGGAAAGTCCTTCCCATACTTTTTTGGAAACAGTTATATCTTTTATCCACTTTAACATATCTACCGGTGATTTCATTTTGTTCATTTTACCGTAAGATACGGGGCAATCAGATATTATTTCTACTACTGAAAACCCTTTTTTATCTAAAGCATTTTTTATTAAAGAGGTCGATTGTCGAGGATTATAAACTGTTCCTCGAGCCACATAACTTGCACCTGCTGCAATAGCCAGTTCACATAAATCGAAAGATTGATCAATATTTCCATAAGGCGCAGTAGAACCAAATTTACCGGTAGGAGTAAGAGGTGAATATTGTCCTCCGGTCATTCCATAAATCATATTATTAATAATTATAGCGGTTAAATCGATATTGCGCCGTGCGGCGTGGATGAAATGGTTTCCTCCAATAGCTGAACAATCTCCATCTCCCATAACTACTATTACTTTTAAATCAGGATTTGCCATTTTTATGCCAGTAGCAAAAGGTAAAGCTCTTCCGTGGGTAGTATTCATGGTACAAAAATCTACATATCCGGTAATTCGGCTGGAGCAACCTATACCAGAAACCGCTACAATTTTATCTTTATCCCAATTTAAATCATCTATAGCTCGTATTATAGCGCCTAATACAATACCATTTCCACATCCTGGACACCATATATTAGGAAACATTCCTTCTCTAATATAATTATTAATTACCGTCTTCATTTCCTTATCTCCTCCCAAATCTTCCCTAATATCTCTATAGGATTAATTAATTCACCATCTACCCGGCCATAAGGTACAACTCTACATTTTCCTTGAGCAGCTCTCTCAGCTTCTAAAACTATCTGGCCTAAATTCATTTCCGGAACTATAATTAAATCTACCTGTTGAGCCAATCTGTTTACTTCTTCAAAGGGGAAGGGCCAAATGGTCAATAATTTTAATAATCCCACTTTTAGTCCTTCTTCTCGAGCTAATTTTACCGTCCTTTCAGCAGCTCTTGCCACCGAACCATACGCAATTAAAGCAATTTTTGCATCATCTAAAGAATATTTTTCGTAAATTATTATATCTTTAATGTTCTTCTGAATCTTATTATGTAAACGCCTTATAAAAGCATCTATTTCTTGGGAGTTAGAAGTGGGTAAACCTTTATAATTATGAATCAAACCGGTTATATGATAACGGTATCCTTCTCCAAAGTTGGCCATAGGAGGAACTCCGTCTTCATCAGGTTTAAAGGGTAAGTATTCTTCGGGGGGGACAGTAGGTTTTTTTCGGTTTATCACTTCAATATTTTCCGGAGCAGGTATCTCTACCTTTTCCCGCATATGGGCAATTACTTCGTCAAGGAGTAAAATAACTGGAGTTCTATATTTTTCACTAAAATTAAATGCTTTGATAGTCAAGGTAAGTATCTCATTAACGGTAGAAGGAGCAAGAGCTATAATGGGGTGATCTCCATGAGTTCCCCACCTTGCCTGCATCATATCACCTTGAGAGGGTTTAGTGGGTAACCCGGTGCTTGGCCCTCCTCTTTGAGCGTTAACTACTACACAGGGTATTTCGTTAATAATAGCAAAACCTAAATTTTCTTGTTTCAAGCACATTCCGGGACCTGAAGTAGCAGTCAGAGATTTTAATCCAGCTATAGAGGCTCCAATTACCGCTGCCATACTGGCAATTTCATCCTCCATCTGTATAAATTTCCCGCCAATTTTAGGTAATTTACGCGCCATATTTTCAGCTATTTCTGAAGAGGGAGTTATGGGGTAACCGGCAAAAAATTTAACTCCGGCTAATAATGCTCCTTCGGCACAGGCTTCATTTCCTTGTAATAATTTTATATTTTTTTTCTTTTTTAAATTATTCATCTTTCTCTTCCACTCCTTCTACTGTGATAGCAAAATCCGGGCATCTTAATTCACAAAGACCGCATTTTATACAGGCATCAATATTTTCAGGGATGGGCTTCTGCTGATCATCAGGAACTAATACATCCTTGGGGCAAAATTCAATACAGATACCACATGATTTACACCATTCTCTGCGAACTGATATCTTTACTGAATTATTTTGATAAACTTCTAGCAATTTTTTTTGCTTCATATCTTTTCTAATATGCCTCCTTCTCTTTTAATATCTAAAATGGCTAATTTTAACATGCTCATAGAACCTTTATCGGGAACATACACAAATTCAATGAGGGGAATTTGGGGAGAAATTAATTTTTCCACTTCTTTCTTTCGTCCAGGAGATGTTATTATAATATCTGTGTTTATCAAGAATTTCTTTACTTCATTTGTATCATGAGAGATGGTAAATTTAAAACTTAAGAATTTTATTCCTGCCTGTCTTATGGATTGGAAAACTCTTTGGGCAAACTTATCGGTGATACATACCAGACCAATACTTTTATCTTTGTTAGATAAATGAGCAATGTTTACCATAGTTTCCATTAAGGGATCTAAGGCGATGGCGAGGACCCTCTGCTTTTGATCGGCAAGAAATTTTTTAACTTCATCATAATGAAAAAAGGTAGTAACTACTAGATCTATAGATTTGATTCTTTCTCTAAAAATATCTGGTTCTTTATAGATCTCGTCTATCAATATGGGAATTATGGAAATACCAGTTCCTAATTCTATTCCCTTGGAAAAAAAATACAATTGTTCCTGATTACATTCAATAAAAGCTATGTTAATGTTTTTTAATAATTTTTCCTTTTCCTTGATTCTACTACATACTATCTTCTCTAATTCATTTAATTCAAAATTTAATTCTAAAGCTTCATTAATAACTAAATCAATTATCTCTGTAATTCTTGTTTGGGAATTATTTTCCTTTAATTTGTGGTTGATAAGAGCCTGCGGGTTAATAAATGTTCCTCTTCCTGGGCTGGAAGATAGTACATTTTCCAAAACTAATTCTTTGTAAGCCATGCTTACTGTATTTCTACTAACTGCTAAGCTTTCTGAAAGATCTCTTTCAGTAGGTAGTTGTTCCCCTTCTTTTAAGCTTCCTGTTTCTAACAACCTCTTAATTTGATGTTTTATCTGAAGATATAAAGGAATTCCGCTCTTTTTATCGATCTCAATTTTCATAAACGCTATTTCCTTTTAATTTATTACTTTAGATTATTGGACTAATGGATTAATGGATTAGTCTTTATAAAGAATATCATATATTTTAAAAAAAT
>JAHJOY010000072.1 GCA_018819665.1 bacterium | reverse complement strand
TTTTAAAATAAATTTGTTTAATTAGTTCCAAACATCATCTCCTTGAGATAGTTTTTATTCGATACCCGTTTACACCATTAGTAATAGGTGTAGGGGTCGGATTTATCCGACCCGTCTTCATTGAAGGCTTGATGAATCAAGCCCCTGCATTATTACCCACTGTTTAATAATTTTGTAGGGGCACAATGAATTGTGCCCTTCCTGTTTTATTGTCTTTTGTTTACCCTGGGCACGATGCATCGTGCCCCTACATCTATCAGTCCTGCACCCCATTATGTCATTCCCATGAAAATGGGAATCTATCCTATCCTGTTTTACCTTTGCCTTCTGGTATCTGTGGGCGTATTGCAATACGCCCCTACTAACGACTAACGACTATTCACTAACGACTATCTAGAACAATCCCACTGTATTCCCATTTTCATCAATATCTACTTTGGTAGATGCCGGCACCGAAGGTAATCCTGGCATAGTCATCATGGTTCCTAAAAGGGGATAGAGGAATCCTGCTCCTACTGATGCCCGGACATCCCGGACGGGTATACGAAAATTACGAGGTCTGCCCTTTACAGAAGGATCGTGAGATAAAGAAAGGTGAGTCTTAGCCATACACATGGGAAGTTTATCGAAACCTACTTCGGTAAATAATTTAATCTTCTTTTCGGCTAAGCTATCATAATCAACTCCTTCGGCCCCGTAGATCTTAGTGGCAATAGTCTCAATCTTTTCTTTGATAGATAAATCTAAGGGGTAGAGGTAGTGGAAATGATTGGGTTTTTTAGTAGCTTCCACTACCGCTTCAGCCAATTCAACTCCTCCTTCTCCTCCTTTGGCCCAGACTTCATGAGTAACCGCAGCAGTTGCTCCGGCAGCTAAAGCCTTCTCTTTAATCAGTTCGATCTCAGCTGGGGTATCAGTAGTAAATCTATTGATTACTACTACGGGAGGTACACCATGTAAGAGGACATTTTCTACCTGTTTTTCTAAGTTCTCACAACCTTTAGCTACCGAATCCAAGTCCTCTTGAGCTAAAGTTTCCTGGTCTAAAGGTTTGCCGGCTACTACTTTGATTGCCCCTCCGTGCATCTTTAGGGCGCGGATAGAACAGACTACTACAGCCACATCTACTTTCAGACCACTGGTACGGCACTTGATATTACACATCTTTTCAAAGCCCATATCCGCTCCGAATCCCGATTCGGTTACCACATAATCACCTAATTTAGTGGCAATCAGATCAGCCAGAACTGAATTATTACCATGGGCGATATTGGCAAAGGGACCACAGTGCATCAGGCAGGGACCGTGTTCTAAAGTTTGAATGAGGTTAGGTTTTAGAGCATCTTTTAGGAGAACGGTCATGGCTCCGGCAGCTTTTAAGTCTTCGGCAGTTACCGGTTTGCCATCAGTGGTATAAGCTATGGTCATTCGACCCAATCTTTCTCTTAAGTCAAAGACATCGGTAGCTAAAGAGAGGATAGCCATAACTTCTGAGGCTACTGTGATATCATAACCGGTCTCCCGGGGGATGCCGTTAACTTTCCCCCCTAAACCAATAATAATATGACGTAGGGCTCGGTCAGAGATATCTACCACCCGGTTGATGTTGATATTATGGATATCTATCCCTAATTTATTGCCTTTTTGCAAGTGAGTATCTAACATAGCACAGAGTAAGTTGTTAGCTGCCCCAACAGCATGGATATCTCCGGTAAAGTGAAGATTAAGGTCTTCCATGGGGACTACCTGGGAATATCCTCCTCCTGCTGCCCCTCCTTTAATCCCGAAGACCGGACCCATCGAGGGTTCACGTAGGGTGTTAACTACCTTTTTACCTATTTTAGCTAAACCCTGGCCTAATCCTATAGAAGTTACTGTTTTGCCTTCACCTAAAGGGGTAGGGGTAACGGCAGTTACCACTATATATTTACCTTGAGGTCTATCTTGGAGTCTCTTTAAGATATCGGGGGAGACCTTGGCTTTGTATTTACCATAAAGGTCTAATTCATCTTCCCTTATTCCGATAGATTCAGCGATTTCGGTGATAGGTTTTAGTTTAGCTTCTTGAGCAATTTGTAGATCTGATTTCATTTTGGTGCCTCCTTAGTTTTTTTACTATTTTAGTTAAAAATAAAAAAAGACGGAAAAAGAATATTTAGAGATTATTCTTACTCTGTCTTTTTACCTGAGAGATTTTTTTCATTATAAATAGATAACGAAAAATTACCCCTTCGGTGTTTACTAAAAAACTTTCCAGAGTTCTGTCCAGTAAGGGTCCTTTTGCCTGAGAGTTTAAATGTATCATACATCGTGCCCCTTCGGCTCCTTTTCTATAAAAGAAAAGACCTCTCCCCCTACCTTCATACAGATTGTTATATTTAATTGGGAGAATTTTTTATATAGTATCCTAAAATTCAAGAGTATTTCTAATTATATTACTTTATACTACATAAATTTAAAAAACCCTTTTTTTTTGAAAAAATATTTTATAAATTTTTAATTATTGTGGTTACTAATTAAAGATATGTTATAATTATTATTATGAATGAATTGCTAAGAAGTGAATTGTTAAAATTTTATAGTATATATCTTGAAAAGTAAAAAATAAAAACTGGAGGGTTTTATTTGAATAGAGAAAAAAAGAAAGAATGGATTGCAATTTTAGATTTTGGCTCACAATATACCCAATTAATTGCCAGGCGAATAAGAGAAGCAAAGGTTTATTCTGAAATACTTCCTTATTCTGTTAATTTGGAAAGAATACGAAAGGAGCCACCTAAAGGGATTATCCTCTCTGGGGGACCAGCAAGCGTATATGAAGAGCAAGCACCGGTGTGCAATAAAAAAATATTTGAATTAGGTATACCTATATTAGGAATTTGTTATGGCGCTCAGCTAATTGCCCAATTTTCAGGAGGGAAAGTGGTAAAAACATCTCAGGCAGAATATGGCAGGATTAATGTTGTTTTGGATAATCGAGAAGATATTTTTTATGGGATTCCTGCCAATACTACTTGTTGGATGAGCCACCAGGATTTAATAGAAAATATTCCTCCAAATTTTGAAGTTATTGCTCAAAGTGAAAATACCAAAGTTGCCGCCATGGTAAATAGAGAAAAGAAGATTTATGGAATCCAATTTCACCCTGAAGTCACTCATACGCCTTTAGGGAAAGAGATATTTAAAAACTTTCTTTATAAGATATGCCAAGGCAAGCTTAGTTGGAATCTACAATCTTTTATCCAGCAATCTGTAAAGGAGATTAAAGAAAAAGTAGGCAAAGGTATGGTAGTAGCTGGCGTAAGTGGAGGGATAGATTCATTGGTGGCAGCAGTATTAACCCACAAGGCTATTGGCAATCAGCTATATTGTATTTTCATTAATAATGGCCTATTAAGAAAGGGAGAAGCAGAAGAAGTACAAAAAAGATTTAAAGAAAATTTTAAAATAGATTTAATCTATGTTGATGCCTCTGAGAGATTTTTGAAGAGATTGAAAGGCGTAAGTGATCCCGAGACAAAGAGAAAAGTCGTTGGGGAAGAATTTATCCGAGTATTTGAGGAGAAGGCAAAGGACATCGGTAAGGTAGAATATTTATTACAAGGGACTCTCTATCCCGATGTAATAGAGAGTATTTCCTTAGAAGGTCCTTCTTCAAAGATTAAGTCTCATCATAATGTAGGTGGATTGCCTGAGGAAATGAAACTTAAAGTCCTGGAGCCTTTAAAATATCTGTTTAAGGATGAAGTGAGAAAAGTAGCGAAAAAGCTAAAGTTTCCTGAAGAGGTAATCTGGAGACAACCTTTCCCTGGGCCGGGGTTATCTATCAGGATAATTGGTCCAGTAGAGAAGGAAAGATTAGATATTTTAAGAGAAGCAGACGAAATAATTAAACAAGAAATAAAAAAGAACGGTCTCTATAAAAAGGTATGGCAATCTTTTGGCATCTTACTTCCCATAAAGACAGTAGGGGTAATGGGAGATAGTCGAACCTATGATTTTGCCCTTACCTTAAGGATTGTAACCAGTAGTGATGGAATGACTGCTGATTGGGTTAAAATACCATATAAGATATTAGGAGAGATATCTAATAGAATTATTAATGAAGTTAAAGGCATTAACCGGGTGGTTTATGATATTAGTTCAAAACCACCAGCAACGATTGAATGGGAATGAAAACAGTATCGAGTATATAGTATCGAGTATCGAGTCAAGAAAGAAAAAGAAAAATACAGGGAATAAATTCAAAATAAATTAGCCATTATTGAAAAAGTCGTAGGGGCAGACCTTGTGTCTGCCCTTTGTTGGACAGATGCCTTCCTGTCTCAATTGACCAATTTACATATCTATCGAGTATAGTTATAGTAAAGAAAATAAAAGAAAAAATATGACTAAAATATCGAAAGAGTAGGTAATTTTTATGTCAACATTAGTAGTAGTTGGGTCTCAATGGGGAGACGAAGGAAAAGGTAAAATAACTGATTTGCTTTCCGAGGAAGCAGACATTATTGTTAGATATCAAGGGGGTTGTAATGCGGGTCATACGGTAGTAAAGGGAGATAAACAATTTATCTTTCACCTTATACCTTCTGGTATCTTGCATAAAGGGGTAAAATGTCTTATCGGTAACGGAGTGGTGATAGATCCGGAAGCTTTATTGCAGGAAATAGAAAATTTAAAGAAAAAAAACATAGAAATCGATGACAATTTATTGATAGATTTTAAAGCCCATGTTGTCTTACCTTATCATAAAACCTTGGATGAGATAAAAGAAATGAAAAGAGGGAAAGATAAAATAGGTACAACCAAAAGAGGTATTGGTCCAGCTTATGCAGATAAAATTGCCCGCACCGGGATAAGAATGATTGATTTGATCGATGAAAAGTTTTTATCAAAAAAATTAGAGAATAATCTAACCGAAAAGGATACTATTTTTGAAAAATTATATGGGCTTAAAATATCTAATCAGGAAAAGAAGGACATTTTAAAAAAATATAAGGAATATGGTCAATTGTTAAAAAAATACGTGACAGATGTTTCCCTATACTTAAATCAGGCAATTAATGAAAATAAAAAAATATTATTTGAAGGTGCACAAGGAACGCTTTTAGATGTTGACCACGGAACCTACCCTTATGTGACATCTTCTAATCCTATTGCCGGCGGGGCCTGCATAGGAACAGGCGTAGGTCCTACTAAGATAGACAGAGTTATGGGAATAACCAAAGCCTATACTACCCGAGTGGGGAGAGGTCCTTTCCCCACGGAAATGCAAGGGGAATTGGAAGAATATACCCGTCAAAAAGGGGGAGAATTTGGAGCAACTACCGGAAGGCCTCGAAGATGTGGTTGGTTCGATGCGGTATTAGTAAACTACGCAGTCAGAATTAATGGGATGAATAACATGGTTCTAACCAAGATAGATGTCCTAAGCGATTTTGACAAGATCAAAATATGCACTTCTTATAAGTATAATGAAGAAATAATAAAAGAGTTCCCAGTTAATTTAGAGATCTTACAGAACTGTATCCCGGTATATGAAGAGATGGAAGGATGGAAAGGAGATATTTCTCAGATAACTGAATACGGAGACCTTCCCCAGCAATTAAAGGATTATATTAACCGAATAGAAGAATTGGTAAAAACCAAAGTAGTTATAGTATCTGTAGGTCCCGAAAGAAGTCAAACTATTATTCGAGAAAAAATATTTAAATAAACAGAATAAATGTTAAATTGACTGGCAGACAGGTTGATCAGGTTTAGTGTAGGGGCTTGATTTATCAAGCCCGCAAAATTCGGGTCGGATAAATCCGACCCCTACATTAAAAGCAATAGTTTATACAAAAAAGTTTTGAGTTTTGAATTATAGTTTCCCCCTTTTAGTTTTAAGTTTTAATTTAATAAAGAGATTGCCACGCTCTGATAAATCAGAGCTCGCAATGACAGAAATCTTAATAAACTGACAACTGAAAACTTGTATTAATACTAATTTAATTGGTGAATTGGTGAATTGGTAAATTAATTAAGAGGTGATAATAATGATTGATAGATATTCCCTCCCGGTTATGAAAAATATCTGGGAAGAGAAGAATAAATATAAAACTTGGTTAAAAATAGAGCTTTTAGTTTGTGAAGCTTTATTTGAATTAGGAAAGATAGGCCAAGAAGCTATTGAAAACATCAGAAAAAATGCCAGATATTCTGTAGACCGTATTCAGGAAATAGAAAAAGTGACTCGGCACGATGTACTAGCTTTTACTACTGCTGTGGGGGAAAATTTAGGAGAGAATTCCCGTTATTTTCATCAAGGATTAACCTCTTCTGATATATTAGATACTTCTTTGGCTTTGATGTTAAAACAGTCTGCCAAAATAATTATAGAAGATATTGAAAATTTGATAAAGGCATTAAAAGAAAAGGCCTTAGAGCACAAATATACTATGATGGTAGGAAGGACTCATGGTGTTCATGCCGAGCCAATAACTTTTGGGTTTAAAATAGCTTTATGGTTCTCCGAAATGCAGAGAAATTTGGAAAGGATGAAGAGGGCGCAGGAAGAAATAAGTTATGGTAAGATATCGGGGGCAGTAGGCACTTTTGCCCATATTGACCTCCATATCGAGGAATATGTTTGTGCAAAATTAAGTCTGAAACCGACAAAGATTTCTAATCAAATTATTCAAAGGGACCGACATGCCTATTATTTAGGTACCTTAGCAGTAATTGCCAGTTCTTTAGAAAAGTTTGCCACTGAAATAAGGGGGCTACAGAGGACTGAAATTTACGAAGCAGAAGAAAATTTTTCCGCTGGGCAGAAGGGTTCTTCAGCCATGCCACATAAGAGAAATCCTATAATTTGTGAGAGAATTTGCGGACTTTCCCGAGTAGTTAGAGCTAATGCCATGACTGCTCTGGAAAATGTAAACCTATGGCACGAGAGAGACATTTCTCATTCTTCTGCAGAGCGGATTATTATTCCCGATAGCAATATTCTAATCGATTATATGTTACAAAAATTTACTAATATTATTTCTAATTTAAATGTGTATCCCGAGCGAATGAAAGAAAATTTGGAAAAAACCAAAGGTCTGATCTTTTCTCAAAAGATAATGTTAGACCTTACCGAAAAAGGTCTTTCCCGAGAGGAAGCTTATAGGATAGTGCAGGGAATTTCTATGCGGGTCTGGCAGGGTCAAGTCGAATTTAAAGAACTTTTATTGGGAGACCCGGAAGTAGGTCAATATTTAACAAAATCAGAGATAGAAGAATGCTTTGATTATCAGACTTATCTGAAAAATATAGACCCAATATTTATCAGAGTATTTGACGAATAGAATTATCTGGACAATAAATTTTTAGAGATAAAATAGAG
>JAHJOY010000071.1 GCA_018819665.1 bacterium | reverse complement strand
ATTATAGATTATTTAATTAAAATTATCAATTTTTCTTTATCACCCATTATCCATTAGACATTACTGTATTTGCTCCCCACATCTTATCTCCTTCACTCGATACCCGATACTCGATACTATATACTGTTTTCTTCCCTTGACATTTCCTACCCACATATAATATAATTTACTCAAGTTCACATCCTGAACATAATTTTCTGTCATTGCGAGGGAGTGAAACGACCGAAGCAATCTCATCTTACATCTTGTAATTTACATCTTTTTGTTGTTATTGTATAAAATTCACATGTTCTAAAACGTAGATAATACAAGGGTTTCAGAGCACTTTCAAAAATTTAAAAAATATTCATCACGCAAATCATAACAAAAACAAGTAAAAAAGTACCAAATATAGCTTTTTTAGCTCTTGAAAGGGTTGGTATATAAGGCTTTTAAGAGAGAGCTACGTATAGCGCGTATAACGCATTTTTTTGAGGCTCTTAAGGTAAAACCCTATCTTTTTCCAAAAAACGCTTAAAATGACCGTTATATTAGATAAAGCTCAAAAGGCTTATATTATAAGGGTTTTTCAACAATTCAATAATTAACTGATTATTAGATTAGTGAAACAGAGAACTGTCCCCTGTTCCAGAATTCCAGAATGGTCTGAAAAAATTAAAATAAATTTCCCAGTAGAAGTTTTCCCCTATACTGAGAAAGAAATTAACAACCCAATTGTTCGAAGCAATCTCAACTCGCACCTTGCAACCCGCAACCTAAATAATTTGACATCCCAAATCTTTTACAGTATAATTTTCTTAAGTTCACATCCTGAACATAAAATATAAAATTTTAATCAATATACTTTGCTTAGGGAACTTAGGGAAAAATAATCCAAAACTTATTAGAAAATAGGTACCAAATTATGAGAGAGCTAAAGAGAATAAAAAATATAATAAAACAGCACAAAGAAGAATTGGAAAAAAGATTTAAGGTCAAGGAAATAGGCATATTTGGTTCTTATGTAAGAGGAGACGAACAAAGAAAAAGTGATGTAGATATACTTGTAGAATTTAGAGAGCCTATAGGCTTATTTGAATTTATGGATTTAGAAGAATATCTTGAGAAATTATTTAAAAGAAAAGTAGATCTAGTATCTAAAAAGGCACTCAAACCACGAATTGGGAAATATATTTTAAGAGAGGTTGTATATATATGATAAAACAAAAAAATTCCAAAATCATTAAGGGATAAATATCCTGATATTCCTTGGAAAAAAATGGCGGGAATGAGAGATAAATTAATCCATGAATATTTTTACCCTCACTCGAAGATTTAATTAGAAATATTTTAAATATTTTAGATGATAAATAAAAAATAAGTATTTTAACTGAAATCTGTAAACTGAAAACTATGAGGTTTTTCTCATGCAAAAAAACGAACTAAACACTCTATTAGAACTAAAACAAAACCCCTCCCTAACCCAGAGGTCTTTAGCTCATCGTCTAAACATCTCTTTAGGTCTAACCAATGCCATCTTGCAAAATCTGATTCATCGAGGATGGATTAAAGCCAAAAGAATGACTGGCCGTAAAATTCTCTATCTCATCACCCCCCAGGGTATGGCCAGGGCTACTAACTTAATCTATGACCGTTTTCGAGAGACTCAAAATTACTATCAATACACCAAAGAACTACTCACTTCCTATCTTATCGACCTCTATAACCAGGGCAAAAGAAAAGCAATAATCTATGGAACCAACCAACTCGCCGAAATAACCTATCTTTCCCTCCTAAATAGTCCTTTAAAACTGCACTCTATCCTAAGTGATGACCCATCCAAAAAGAAATTCCTGGGCCGTCAAGTATTTACCATTTCCGATTTTACCGAAAAATATTCTAAACATCTTTCTCAAACTTCTCAAAAAGATGTAGTAATTTTATCTACCATCAGCCCAGAAAAAATGCATCAGGAAATAAAAAAATATAAAAACATCCTGAATAATTTTCCCATAATAAATTTAGAAAATGTTCTCAAAAACCTGCCTGTTTTGCACACCCAGAAGGAAGATATCCTTAAATCGACTTTGCTCCCGTAGCTGGTCTTAGAAATATTCTTATCCATGAATATATTAATATCGACTGGGAGGAGATATATAAAAATCTTCTGGGAATAGAGCAATTCTATAAGTTTATGAACTATATTAAAAAATGGCTACTACAAAAAAAGTAGCTCAGTTAGCCAGTCCATTAAATTTGATCGCCAGATCGGCCGATTGGCAAATTGGTAGATTGGCCGATTGTTTTTTAATTTTGTTTTTAATCTTGATTGGGTGATTGGCCGATTGGTAGATTAGTAGATTGGTTTTATTGGACGATTGGCAGACCGGCAGATTGGAAGATTAAATCTGATTGGCAGATTATTAGACTGCTCTATCGGATGAGAAGAAAGGAGTTGAAAGTTTTGGAAAAACCCATATTTGTATTTACCGGAGTTGTAATTAAAGAGAATGAAGGTTATAGTTCTTTATGTTTAGAACTCGATGTAGCATCTCAAGGGGAAACTATAGAAGAAGCCAACCTTAAT
>JAHJOY010000070.1 GCA_018819665.1 bacterium | reverse complement strand
TAAAAAATGACAGGGGACGGTCCTCTGTCACCTTATCAACCTTCATCAACTTGCTAATAAGGTGACAAAGGACCGTCCCCTGTCACCTGCCTTAAAAAAATTAAAAATATTTTAAATAAAAAAAAGGGTTTTAAAACATTTTGTAGAATATAAATAGTAAAAAGTAAAAAAATAAAAAAGGAGGGGATTAAAACGTAACAAAGTACGGTTCTCTGTTATAAAATAAAAAAGGAGGGTTTTAAAAATGAAAAGACAGTACAAAGTACTATCAATTTTACTGACCTTGACTTTAGTTTTTGGCTTACTTTTCTCGTATGTTTTTGCCGCAGATACTACAACCATTACTATTCTAGGAACTGCAGATCTACACGGACGCATTTACCCCTACGAATATGCTATTGATTCGTATGACGATGACACCGGACTGGCCAAAATTGCAACTCTGGTAAAACAGGAAAGGGCGATTGATCCTGATGCGCTTTTAATTGACTGTGGAGATACCGTTCAGGACAATAGTGCGGACTTATTTAACGATTTGCCTATTCATCCTATGATTGAAGGATTAAATTTCTTAAATTATGATGTATGGGTTATCGGAAACCACGAGTTCAATTATGAGAAAGCTTTTTTAGAAAAAAATGTAGCAACTTTTAAAAATTCAGTTTTATCCGCTAATATCTTAAAGACCGACGGAACTTATTTTGTTGAACCTTATGAAATTTTTGAGGTTAATGGCGTGCGGGTTGCTATCGTGGGTATGACTCCACCTCACGTTACTCAGTGGGAAGCGAGCGCTCCGGAACATTTTGAAGGATTAACTTTTCCTGGCACACTAGAGCAATCTAAAAAAGTTATTAAAGAACTTGAGGGCAAATATGATGTCCTGGTTGGAGCATTCCATTTAGGTCCAGAAGGGGATCATGGCTTTGAAGGCTCAAAAACAATCGCTGAAGCCTGTCCGGAGTATTCAGTTATTTTCTGCGGACATGCTCATTCAAAATATAATGAAGTAACCAACGGAGTGCACATAATTGAACCGGGAAAATGGGGATGGGCTTTAGCCAAAGCAGTAATCAAATTGGAAAAAACAGATGATAAGTGGAAAGTAGTGGAAGTGGTTACAGAAAATCTTGAAACTAAAAAGGTAAAAGAGGATGAAGAAGTTTTAGCAAAATTTAAATTTGTTCATGAAGAGTCTATCGCTGATGCTAACTTAATAGTAGGAGAGATTACCGCTGATTTTATTACCACTCCTGACTATATTACCGGAGCCGCCAAGATAACTACTATGCCTACCTCTCAAATAGTAGATACCGCAGTAATTGATTTTATTAATGAAGTACAAATGTTATACGCTGACGCAGAACTTTCTTCAGCAGCACTCTTTACTTTTGATTCTAATTTGGTAAAAGGTCCCTTCAAAAAGAAAGACGTAGCATTTATTTACAAATATCCCAATACCTTGGTAGGAACAAATATTACCGGTGCAAATATGAAGAAGTATATGGAATGGTCAGCAAGTTATTACAACAGTTATAAGGAAGGAGATATCACCATCAGTTTCAACCCCGATATTCGCGGTTATAACTATGATATGTTCTCCGGACTTACTTATGAAATAAATCTCTCTAAACCAGCCGGTGAACGTGTGGAAAATATATTGTTTAACGGTAAACCTTTAGATGATAACAGAACCTACCGACTTTCTTTGAATAATTATCGTTTTGGAACATTACTGGGATTAGGGTTGGTAACTATGGAAGACCGATATTATGATTCATACGAACTTTTACAGGATGCCGGTCGGATTAGTGCACTGATTGTTAAGTATGTACAGGAAGAAAAAGGTGGAAAGATAGAACCTTTAGTCGATAATAACTGGAAGATAACCGAAGTTGACCTTGAATCTCCTTTCAAAGAAACCATTTTCAATATGGTAAGAACTGGAGAGTTGAACATTCCGACTTCTGAGGATGGCAGGACTCTGAATGTAAAAGCACTGAACGTTTTCGAACTCATCGATGAAGGAGTATTGAAAGTTTCTACTTATGTGGTACAAACAGGAGATAACTTATGGGCGATTGCTGAAAAATATGGCTTTACCTGGGAAGAATTAAATGAGATTAATGACTTAGAAAATCCCAGATTAATTCGCCCCGGACAAACTATCTTAATTCCTGCTCTACCGTAAATAGTGAAAATTTAGTTTAAATTCAAAAACCCTATCGCCGCTGTAATAGGTGGCGGTAGGGTTTTTGACTAAATGATACAGGGGACGGTTCTCTGTATTAACTTACTAATAATTAAGGGTGTGGTTAAAATAAAAGCAAAGTTAATGACGGGTTTTGCTTTATTGATTATTATACTATTTTCTTTAACTACTTTTATTGCCTGCGCAGAGCGGAGTTTTGAAATAACTGATTATCAAGCTCAGGTGAAGATATTAGAAAATGGTGATATTCAGGTAAGCGAAATTTTTGAGTATGATTTTGATGGCGATTTTAATGGCATAATAAGGACTATAGGAATTAAAGGGTCAGATGGATTTAAGTATTTCAAGGCTTCCGAATATTTCCCCGAAGATAAAGAATTAGAATATACTCAAAGTCTCAATGCAGATATGGTGACTTATAAAATTTATGATAAATCCAGCAATGAGAGAAAGTTATTTTTACTTGAATATCAATTGAGAAATGTTATTACTTTATATAATGATACTGCAGAATTTTACTGGAAATTTTTTGATGAATCCAATACTTCACCGATTGGGCATGTCAAGATAGAAGTAGAGCTCCCGGCAGCAGAAGTCTCAGCAGAAGAATTGAAAGTATTTAGACATGGTCCCTTGGATGGAAAAGTAACTATCCAGGAGGACGGAAAAATAGTATATGAGGTTTTTAGATTGTCTTCAGGAGAAATGGTGGAAGCGAGAATTTTATTTCCTAACAGTATGATTCCTGATAGTAGTAAAATAATTAATCAGAATAAATTTGCTGAAATAATGAAAGAGGAATTAGGATGGGCTAAAAAAGCAGATCGAGAGAAGGGTTTCAACATAATAGCTATCTTATTAATTCCACTGATAGTATTATTTAATATATTCCTGGCTATTCGACTTTATTTTAAACATGATAGAGAGCTTAAACCCGAAGTTGAAATGGATTATTACCGTGAATTACCTCAGGATATTACACCCGCTGTTTTAAGCAAATTAATGAGCATTCAAGGGGTAGCCAGCAAAGATATTATGGCTACTTTAATGGATTTGGTTCGCAAGAAATATTTAAAGATCGAAGAGATTCAAGCAGGAAGAAAAAAAGATTCTAAATTTATATTAATTGAAGAAAGCAGCACCACTAATTTAAAAGAACATGAATCAAATTTAATCAATTGGCTTTTTTATTCCATAGGTGATGGTAAGAGCGTTACCCTGAAAGAAATAAAAGATTATGCTAAGGCATCAAGAACCCAAAGCAGTTTTCGGCACAATTATAATAAATGGGTGAAAAAAGTTGGAGCGGAATTTAAAAAATATAATTATTTCGGCCAATCAAAAGAAGGATTGAAGACCGCAGGTAAGGTAGTTTTAATGGAATTCGCTGGAATATTTTTATTGTTTGCCCTGGGAGCCCTGTTAAAAGTGCAGTTGTTTATTATTATGCCTTTATTGTTTGCTGTCATCTTCACTGGCTTTGGGGTAATAATCTATGGTGCATTGATAAGAAAAAAGACTCAAACAGGAATTAATGAATATGCCAAATGGAGGGCATTTAAAAGATTCTTATTACATTTTAGCAATATGAAGGATTACGAAATCCCCTCAATTGTAGTCTGGGAACATTATCTGGTTTACGCTATCTCCCTGGGGGTAGCAGATAAAGTAATTTCGAAATTAAAACTGGTCTTGAGCAATCAAGATATATCCTTAAGGAATTCTACCTACTTATATTGTATGACTGATAGAAGCGGACGATTGAATAACAGTATATTCAGGTCTTTTGATACAGTATTCACTTCTGCTTTTGCCACTACAAGTTCTTCAACTGGTTCTGGCGGCGGCTTCTCTTCCGGAGGCGGAGGAGGAGGCGGTGGCGGCGGAGCAGGCGCTTTGTAAATAATTTATAAAAATGAAAAAGAAAAAGGGGTGTTTTTATGAGTTTTATAATGATTTTTGCTATTCTAATTGTATCGTGGGGGGTTTTAACTTATAACAAATTGGTAATGTTAAGAGGGAGAATAGATAATTCCTGGGCGCAGATCGATGTCCAACTAAAAAGAAGATTTAATCTAATTCCTAATCTGGTAAGCTCTGTAAAAGGATACGTTAAACATGAGAAAGAAACATTAGAAGAAGTGACTGCATCCAGAACCAAATATTTATCAGCAAAAACACCGGAGGAAAAATTGGGAGCAAATTTAGAATTAACCGGAGCCTTAAGCAGACTTTTTGCTGTGGCTGAAAATTATCCAGACTTAAAAGCCAGCACAAACTTTCTGGATTTACAAAAACAACTGAAAGATACGGAAGATAAGATAGGCTACTCAAGACAATTCTATAATGATACTGCTATGAAATATAATATAGCTATAATTCAAGTACCTACTTCAATAATTGCCAATCTGTTCGGTTTTACCAGCAGGCCTTATTTCAAAACAGAAGGAGAAGAAAGAGAAAACGTTGAAGTAAAATTTTAAAAAAAGAACAAAAGAACAGGGGACGGTTCTCTGTTCCCGGAGAACCGTCCTCTGTTCCCGTTCCTGATAATGAAATATGGAAGATGTACATGAATTAATCAAAAAAAATAATCAAATAAAAAAGTTTTGCCTGTACGGGTTTTTAAAAAATCTTCGTTTTTTTGAACCATACTTATATATTTATCTAATACAGGTGGTGCACCTTAACCTGTTTCAGATAGGAACTTTATTTTCTATTAGAGGGATAGTTATCTATTTATTTGAGGTGCCCTCCGGGATATTTGCCGACCAATACGGAAAAAAAACCGAATTGATGATCTGTTTCATCTTTTACATTGCCTCTTTCTTCTTCTTTTTCCTGGGAGGCAGTTATGCAATTGTAGCTATAGCTATGGTCTTCTTTGGCCTGGGAGAGGCTTTTAGGTCAGGTACTCATAAGGCAATGATTTATTCCTATTTAGAACAGAAGGGCTGGTTTGAACATAAGACTTTTGTCTATGGCCGCACCCGCTCTTTTTCTTTAATCGGTTCTTCCTTATCTGCCTTTGCTGCAATCTTTTTGATTATTAAATTACCCAGGATGCAATCGATTTTTTTATTCAGCATCATCCCTTACATCCTTGATTTTCTCTTAATCTGGTCTTATCCTGATACCCTGAACGAACCGGTAGAAACTACTATCAGTATAAAAAAATTTATTACTCATAGCATTAAACAGTTAAAGAATATTTTTGCCAACAGGTCCCTCAGAAAAGTAGTGGTAAGTTCATCACTCTTTGATGCCATTTTTAAAGTCTTAAAAGACTACATCCAACCCATATTAAAGGACATTATTTTAGTTTCCGGAATTTATGTAATAGCCTCAATGGAGGCAGCCACTCAGTTAAAAATTATTTTAGGACTTATTTATGGAGTGATGTATATCTTTAGTTCATGGGTTTCCCGAAATGTTTACCGCTTAAACCTTAAATTTAAGTCTGACAAACTGATGGATATCAGTTTTGATATTTTAGGGGTAGTGTTTTTTATTATGTTTTTTGCTATCAAAACTAAAATTATGTTAGTAGTTATATTTCTTTATTTTTTCCTTTATCTCTTGAAAGACGGAAGGCGGCCCTTAGCGGTTGATGTTTTCGGTGATTATATGAAAAGAGATGAACGAGCTACAGTAATGTCAATTGAAAGCCAGGTCGGTTCATTTTTTATGATAGTGTTAGCCCCTTTATTCGGGTATATTGCCGATAGATTTGGTATCGCTATTTTATTCTTTGCACTAGGTTTATCGATATTAATTCTAAATAGATTTTTAAGAGTGGAAAAAAATTAAAAATGTTAGT
>JAHJOY010000069.1 GCA_018819665.1 bacterium | reverse complement strand
TTTTATATTGGATATTTCCCATCAAAACAAGCTAAACAAAAATTATCAGCAGGGATTTTATCAAAAACACTACATAGCCCTTCTATACTTATATGGCCTAAACTATCCGCTCCCAACCATTTTCTAGTTTCCTCTAAACTATGATTAGCAGCCCATAAATCTTTTTTGCTGGGAGTATCGATTCCATAAAAACAGGGCCACATAACCGGTGGTGAACTTATTCGTAAATGAACTTCCCGGGCTCCCGCTTCTTTTAGAAGTCTAATAAGTTTTTTACTGGTAGTCCCACGAACAATTGAGTCATCGACCAATACTACTCTTTGCCCCTTTAAAATCTTCTTAATTGGGGAAAGTTTTATTTTGACTAAACCTTCCCTTATTGATTGCATCGGTTGAATGAAAGTTCTCCCGATATAATGATTTCTCAATAAACCTTCTCCATAAGGAATTCCAGATTGATAAGCATAACCTATGGCAGCATATCTTCCCGAATCAGGAACCGGAATTACCAAATCTGCTTCAACGGGATGTTCTTGAGCTAACCTCCAACCCATTTTTTGCCTGCTGAAAGCAACATTTTCCCCATAAATATCGCTATCCGGACGAGCAAGATATACAAATTCAAAAACACAAAATGCTGCCTTTCCGGCAGGTAATATTCGAAAAGATTTTAAGCCATTTTTATCAATTACAATCATTTCACCCGGTTCTACTTCTCTTATAAATTCTGCACCAATAAGGTTAAAAGCAGAGGTTTCAGAAGCAAAAAGATAAGAACCTTTTAATTTTCCTAAGGAAAGAGGCCGAAATCCACAATGATCACGAAGGCCAATTAATTTCTCATTAGTCATAATAATTAAGGAAAAGGCACCTTTTAACTGCGCTGCGACTGATTTAATTGCACCTTCAATATCCTCTTCATTTCTTTCAGCAATTAAACTGCACATTATCTCAGTATTGGTAGTAGAACGAGATAAATTTGTTTCCTGGGTTAATTTTGCTTTCAGTTCAGTAGAATTCATTAAACTACCGTTATGAGCTAAAACAAAAGTCTTCCTCCTATGTTCATTTATTAAAGGTTGGCTGCTTTTCCAGAGGTCTTTACCTTTAGCTGAATAACGAACATGCCCCACAGCACAATTACCTTGCAAGATACTCAATTTTTCTTCATCAAATACCTCAGAAACCAGACCTAAATCTTTATAAATCAAAATCTTTTTGCCATCAGATACTGCAATACCCGCACTTTCCTGTCCTCGATGTTGTAAGGCGTAAAGACTCAGGTATGATAATTGTGCTACATTTAAATTTTTATTTTCTCTATCATAAATTCCAAAAATTCCACATTCTTCATGCATTAACTTATTCCCTCTCCCAGGCTTTTTTAAGCTGCTCCACTTCTATATCAATTAGATTCCCAATCTTTAAGTTATTTCCTTTAACATTCCCCAATATCTGAATTGGAGCTTCATATTTATTGGCAATCTCTGTTAAGGAATCTAAGTTCTTTACAGGAAGGGAAACTACAATTCGGGATTGGGTCTCACCAAAAAGCAGAGCATCATTTCTAATCCTGGTATTAATTTCTACTTTTGCTCCCTTCTTTCCTGTTATACAACATTCAGCTAAGGTAACAGCTAATCCTCCATCAGCACAATCATGAGCAGAAGATACTATTCCGGCTTGAATGCTTTCCCTGCACGCATCCTGTACTGATTTTTCTAAGCCTAAATCAATTTGGGGAGGCAAACCTTTTTCTATATTATGAAAAACCTTTAAATACTCACTTCCGCCTATCTCTTCTTTGTTTTCTCCTATTAGAACAATTAAGTCACCATCATTCTTAAATGACATGGTGCAAAGCTGATCACAATCTTCAATTATTCCAGCCATACCAATTATAGGAGTAGGATAAATGGCTTCTCCATTGCTTTCATTATTCAAACTAACATTACCACTGATAACCGGAACTTCTAATGCCTCACAAGCTTCGCTAATCCCTTTGACCGATTCTTCCAGCTGCCAGAATATCTCTTCTTTTTCTGGATTTCCAAAATTAAGATTATCGGTTACCGCCATTGGCAAAGCTCCTTTACAAGAAAGATTACGTGCTGCTTCAGCAACTGTAATTTTCCCTCCTGCGAAAGGATCAAGATAACAGTATCTTCCGTTACCATCAGTAGTAAAAGCAATCCCTCTTTTACTCCCTTTAATTTTTAATACACCCGCATCATCTCCTGGAAATAATACGACCTCAGTACCTTCAGCACTTAATTTTTTATTATCTTTATAAACCCATTCTTTACTGCTAATGTTAGGAGATGCTAACATTTTTAATAATGCTTGATTATAATCTTCTGGTTGGATGACCATTTCTAAATCTAATTTTTGTATCTCTTTGAGTTTAGCAGGAATTTTACCCTGGTAATAACGGATTGGAACATCTTCAGCTAAGGATCTTGCGGGTACTTCCCCGACTATTTTTTCTCTCTCTTTTAGACGTAAAATACCATCAGAAGTTACTTTTCCTATTACTGTATATTCTATGCCCCACTTATTAAATATTTTTCCTATCTCATCCTCTTTATCTTTTTTAGCAATTAATAACATCCTTTCCTGAGTTTCCGAGAGCATAATCTCCCGAGGGGTTATACCTTTTTCTTTTCGAGGCACTAAGGAAAGATCTAATTCTATTCCACAATTTCCCTTGCTGGCCATTTCACAGGTAGAGCTTACCAATCCAGCTGCCCCTAAATCCTGCATCCCCAAGATAAGTCCTTTTTTTACTATCTCCAAACACGCCTCTATTAATTTCTTTTCTAAAAAGGGGTTGCCCTGAGGGATAGGAGGATGTTCAATCTCCTTTTCTTCTCCTTCTAATTCTCGCGAAGCAAAACTTGCACTCCCCACCCCATCTCTACCGGTTTTCTCTCCTGCCAAAATCACTATACTATCTGTTCCTTCAGCTACAGCAACTACAATATCTTCCTTCTTTACCAACCCAACACACATAGCGTTTACTAAAGGATTACCCTGATAACTATCTAAAAAGTATGTTTCTCCACCAATAGTAGGAACTTCAATGTTGTTTCCGTAAAAGGCTAAACCTTTTGCTGCTTCCTTAACTAAATATTTTACGTGAGAATCCTCAAAATTCCCGAAACGCAGAGAACCTAATAGTGCAACAGGACGGGCTCCCATTGCCAGGATATCTCTTGCCACTCCCCCAGAACCAGTAGCAGCTCCGTGAAAAGGTTCGACTGCTGAAGGATGGTTATGGCTTTCAATTTTCATAACCATAGCTAAACCTTCTCCAATATCAATAGCTCCTGCATTTTCTCCCGGACCAAAAAGAACCCATTCTGCTTGAGTAGGAAAAATACTTAATACCGGTTTTGAACTTTTATAACTACAGTGTTCTGACCACATTGCCGAATAAAGCCCTAACTCAACATCATTTGGTTCTCTTTTTAGGGTTTTTACAATTTTTTCATATTCATTTTCGGTGAGATCATTTTCCTCTAATACTTTTTTTAAATTTTTCTCTTCTTGATTACTCATCACTAACTCCTTTTAAGATTAAAATCAAATTAATTTTTGTTTTATATAAATGAAATAATTTCTTCTAATATCTTTTTCATTGCCGGAATCTTGCGGAACCAAACTCTCCCGGTAATTTCATTGGCAAAGGCGCAATAAGCCATGGAAATAAGCTCTTTTAATCTTGCCGGTAAAGGCGGTGGAGACAGGTTCACTTTTTCTTTCCAGTTTAATTCATCTTTCTTTTTAGCATCTATCAATTCTTTATACCAAAGAGTTTTCCGATAATATAATCGGGCAATTTCTTTGCTTATGGGCATCCCTTTAAAAGTAAAGCGGCATTCATCCAATGTTCCCAAAACATCTACCATTAACAATTTTTTATTAACATCTAACCCAAACTCAATTTTCCCGTCTTCATATTTTAATCCTACCTTTTCTGCTTCTTCGGCTATTAATTCATTAATCAATAAAGTTATTCTTTTTATCTCATTAATTTCGCTATTGTCAAGATGAGCCATATCTTTTGCTTCCTGCCAACTTAGATATCGGTCACTTTCTTCAAGTTTGGTAGATACATCAAAAAAAGGTTTGCTTAAAATCTGCCCGGGATGGGGCATTTCTTCCAAGCCTAAATCTTCCGGTT
>JAHJOY010000068.1 GCA_018819665.1 bacterium | reverse complement strand
TGCTAAAAAAATAGATTTTTCAAATAAATATTTTAAGGATTTAGATTTTATCATAATTGGCCGAGGGGGAGGTTCATTGGAAGAGCTATGGGCTTTTAATGAAGAAATTTTAGCTCGCAGTATCTATAACTCTAAAATTCCTATAGTTTCAGCGGTAGGCCACGAAACAGATTTTACTATTTCAGATTTTGTAGCTGACCTGCGTTCTCCCACTCCCTCTGCAGCAGCTGAAATGACTATACCGGATAAAAATAATCTGATAAATAATCTAAGTTTATTAAAAAGCAAAATGATCAGGGCAGTTAAAAGAAACCTTGAGTTAAAAACAGAAAATTTAAATTCTGCAAGTATAAGCCTTAAATATCAGGGACCGGAAAACAGAATTAATCAATATTACCAATATATCGATGAATTTAGTGCTCGTTTAAATTTAAGGATTAAGCACCGGGTAGAATTATATGGAGAAAGAATAAAAAAAGATTCCCAAAGACTGGACTCATTAAGTCCTTGGGCTATAATTGAAAGAGGATATAGTATCTGTAGAAAAATACCTGGCAAGGAGATTATTAAAAGGTTGGAACAAATTGAAGTTGGTGCAAAAATCGAAGTTATCATAAGTGATGGTAAGATATTGAGTAAAGTAGAAAAAAAGGAGGCTGTTTCAAATTGAAAAACAAGAAAAAAGTTGAAGATATTCCCTTTGAAGAATATTTAAGAAAATTAGAAAAAATTGTTCAACGATTAGAGGAAGGCGAATTAACCTTAGATGAGTCAGTAAAGACCTATGAAGAAGGAATGAATATATCGAAAATATGTTTGGAAAAACTGAATAAAACTAAAAAGAAAATAGAACAATTGGTAATTGAGAGTGAAGAAAAATATTCTACCAAACCTTTTTCTGAAAAAGAAGGAGAAGATACAATTAATGAATTTTAAAAAATATCTGGAAAATAAAAAAAATATCATAGATAAGGCTTTAGATGAATATTTGCCACCGGAAGAAAAATCACCTTCGATTATTCACAAAGCAATGCGTTATAGTGTTTTTAGCGGAGGGAAAAGAATTAGGCCAATTTTAGCTTTGGCAGCAGCTGAATTGTTTGGAAGGGATGCTGAAAGTGTACTAAAAGCAGCTTGTGGAATTGAATTAATTCATACTTTTTCATTAATTCATGATGATCTCCCTTGTATAGATAATGATGACTTTAGACGGGGGAAACCAAGCAATCATAAAGTATTTGGAGAGGCCATAGCTTTATTAGCAGGGGATGCCCTTTTAGTTTCCGGATTTGACTTAATAATTAAAAATTCTGAAGTTAAAGAGATAAAAAAACAATCGATTCTAAAATTGATAAAAGAAATATCTTTTTACATTGGAACTGAAAATATGTTGGGAGGACAAGTAGAAGATATAAACTTAAAAAATGAAGATATCACAAAAGCAGATTTAACTAATCTATATATGAAAAAAACTGCGGCCTTAATTTGTCTTTCTATTAGAGCAGGGGCAATATTATCCGGGGCAAACCAAAAGCAACTTAAAGCTTTAACTAAATATGGTGAAAATATAGGATTAGCTTTTCAAATAGTTGATGATATGCTCGATATCATGCAAGACCAAAGGGATATGGGAAAACCTAATTATGCTAATAAATATGGGATAAAAGAATCAAAGAGCGAATCCGAGAGGTTGATTGGGGAAGCAAAAGATTCTTTAAAAATATTTAATCATAAAGCTGAAACATTGAGAAGTTTAGCTGATTATATACTTACGAGAAAAAGATGAAAATAGTCGTTAGTGAATAGTGAATAGTATTTAGTTTTATCTTACGTGGTGTTATTTTAAAGCTAACGACTAACGACTATTCACTATCGACTAATAAAGGAGGGGAAATGTTTAGATCGAACAATCGAAAATATAATGAAATACGACCTATGAAGATTATCAGGAATTACATAAAATATGCTGAAGGATCTACCCTTATGAAAATGGGAGATACTAAAATAATATGTACCGCTTCGGTTGAAGACAAAGTTCCTTTATTTTTAAGAGGAAAAAAGAGTGGTTGGATTTCAGCTGAATACTCTATGATTCCCCGAGCAAATCAAATTAGAAATATCAGGGATTCAGTTAAAGGTAAAATAAGCGGAAGGTCTTCTGAAATTCAAAGATTAATAGGGAGATCTTTAAGATCAGTAGTAGATTTAATGGAATTAGGAGAGAGAACTATTTGGATAGACTGTGATGTAGTTCAAGCCGATGGTGGAACCAGAACCTCAGCTATTATCGGTTCTTTTATTGCTCTATTTGATGCTTTAAATTATCTGAAGGCTGAAGGGCACTTAGATGTTATTCCCATAAAAGATTATGTAGGGGCAATTAGCGCGGGAATAGTTGACGGAGAAATGTTATTAGATTTAAGTTTTGAAGAAGATTCTCATGCTCAAGTCGATCTAAACATGGTAATGACTGAAAAAGGAGAGATAATAGAAATTCAAGGAACGGCTGAAGGTAAGCCTTTTTCTAAAGGAAATTTAAAGGAATTGATTAAATTGGCAGAGACAGGAATAAAACAGATAATCGAAGAAGAAAAAAATATATTGGGAGAAATATGTTAGAGATACTTATTGCTACAAATAATTTAGGCAAAGTTAAGGAAATAAAAGATATTTTAGACAGTCCTGAAATAAAAATATTAACTATGAAAGATTTTCCTCATCTTCCAAAGATAGAAGAAGATGGCAAAACATATCAAGAAAATGCTTTTAAGAAAGCCAGGAAGATTTCAGAGTATACTGGTAAAATATGTTTAGCAGATGATTCAGGATTGGAAATTGATTATTTAAAAGGAAAGCCGGGAATATATTCTTCAAGATGGGGAAATAGTGATGAAGAGCGTATAAACAAAGTACTTAAATTATTAGAAAATATTCCAAAAAATAAAAGAAACGCGAAATTTGTTTGTGTTGCAATACTTGTTTTTCCGGATGGGAAAATATATACGGTTAAGGAAGAATGTAAGGGTAGTATTGAGTTTAAGCCAAAAGGTGAGCATGGATTTGGTTATGACCCTATTTTTTTGGTTCCGGAATATGACAAAACTTTTGCAGAATTAGGAGATAAAATTAAGAACCAGATAAGCCATAGGGGTAAAGCAATGAGAAGGATGATTAACATAATAAATGAATTAGTCGTTAATGAATAGTAATTCGTATCGAGTATCGAGTATCGAGTATCGAGTGAAGAAAATCATAATTCAAGAGTGAAGACGTGACATGCCGAGCCCAAAGTGTAGCAGGTGACCCCATTTCTTTTTCACCAGCTAATCAGCTAACTATCTTTACTATATACTCGATACTATATACTCGTTACTATATACTCGTTACTGTTATGTTAGTGTAAATTTTGTTAGGGTAGTTACCTAAAAAGAGGACTGTTACTTTTTTTTATCTTTCCTTTTTCTTTCTTAACTCGATACTTGATACTATATACTCGATACTAAAAAAGTATGCTTGATTTTTAGATGCGGCTAATGTATAATACTTACAATTAATAGTTGCTAATAATAGGTACTATTAATAAATATAAAATAGGTGGCTGGGAAAATGATTCGAAATTTAAGCAAATTAGAAAGGCAAAAAAGAATAAAGGAATATATTTCGAAGGACCCATTTTTGTCTGACAAAAAACTTGCTGAATTGTTTAACTTTAGTGTGCAAACTATTCGATTAGATCGACTGGAAATGGGGATTCCCGAAATGAGAAAACGAATAGTACAAGTTGCTAAAAACACTCCTTCCACAGATAAAGTAAAATCTCTAAAAAAAGAAGAGATAATCGGAGAATTAATAGATATAGAGTTAGGCAAAAACGGAATTGCTATTTTAAAGACTACAAAAGATATGGCTTTTGGAAGAACCGGAATAATTCGAAGTCACTATATCTTTTCTTTAGCCGATTCATTGGCAATTTCCATCATTGACACAGAAGTTGCCTTAACGGGAATTGCCCGATTAAGTTACAAAAAACCTGTATATGCCGGAGAAACTTTGGTTGCCAAGGCAAGAGTTGCTCGCAATAGAGGTAATAAATATTTAGTATCAGTTCACGTAAAGTCTGATCAAAAGGAAGTATTTACGGGAAAATTAGTAATTTTTTCGGTTAACGATAAAGTAAAAAAGGAGAAAGCTTAAATGAAAATAGCCCTTGATGCCATGGGAGGGGATTATGCTCCCGAAGAAGTTGTGAAAGGCGCAATTTTGGCCTTAGAAGAAAGAGACTTAGAGATTATTTTATTAGGTGATATGGAGAAAGTCCAAGAAGAGTTAATAAAATATAAAT
>JAHJOY010000067.1 GCA_018819665.1 bacterium | reverse complement strand
TAATACACAATAAAACACTATTCTAATTTTAATAAAATTTTATGGTATAATGTTATGCAGAAGCGCAATGCGTAGAACGAAAAACGTAAAACTATAACTCAAAACTAAAAATGAAGAAAGAGGTTTTAAATTTTGAATTATGGTTTTTAGCTTTTCGCTTTAAGTTTTTAGTTTAACACATACGCGATACGCAATACGAAAAGGGAGTTTTACTTTGTCACCAAAAAATAGACCAAAAAAATCTTATTATATTCCTTTGTCCAAAAAAATATTATTGGTAATTATAATTTTTACCCTGACATTTTCTATTGCTTTTATCGGGCTGTCTACTCTTAATAATCAGAAAATATCAGAAATGGTACAAGAAAATAAATTCTTAGATGCTATAAATAGCAAAGTGTATGATATTAATGGTGAAATTATCACCGAATTTTATCAGGAAAACAGAAATCCAGTTCCACTTTCTAAGATTCCTTCGAATTTAATTAATGCCACTATTGCTATTGAGGATTCGGACTTTTATAAACATAAGGGAATAAGTTTGCGGGGAATCGTGCGTGCTCAATGGGAAAATTTTAAAAATATAATTTTACAATTAAAAAAAGAGGCTAAACCCCATGGAGGCAGCACAATAACCCAACAATTGGCTATAAACACTTTTCTCACTCGAGAAATTAGCTTAAATAGAAAATTAAAAGACATTTTGTTGGCTTTACAAATAGAACGATCTTTCACTAAAGATGAAATTTTAGAAATGTATTTAAATGAAATATACTTTGGGCATGGTGCCTATGGAGTACAATCTGCTGCTAAAATGTATTTTAATAAAAATGTACAGGATTTAAACCTTGCAGAATGTGCATTACTCGCAGGAATCCCCCGTGGACCTTCTTATTACTCACCAATTCTTAATCCGGAAGTGTCCTTAAAAAGAAGAAATATAATATTAGACAGAATGTTTAAATTGGATTACATATCTAAAGAGGATATGGAAAAAGCCAAACAAAACCCCCTGGAACTTGATTATAATAATAAAAGAGATAAGTTTACAGCTCCCTATTTTTCCACTTTTATTCTTTCTCAACTTTTAGAAGAATATGGAGCTAATGTAGTTTATAAAGGTGGATTAAAAATTTATACTACCTTAGATTTAGAGATGCAATATTTTGCTGAAAAAGCACTTCAAGAATCTGGACATGAAGGAGCAATAATAGCCATTGAACCTCAGACCGGTTATATTAAGGCAATGGTGGGAGGTAAAGATTTTGGGGAAAGTAAATTTAATAGAGCAACTCAAGCTTACCGTCAACCCGGCTCTGCTTTTAAGCCTTTTATTTACCTTACTGCCTTAGATAATGGATTTACTCCTAGTAATATTATAGAAGATTCTCCGGTTACTTTCGAAAATGGATGGTCTCCTGAAAATTACGAAAAAGAATTTAGCGGACCGGTAACTCTCAGAGAAGCATTTGAACAATCTATAAATGTAGTAGGAGTAAAATTATTAGAACAAGTAGGAATAAAAAATGTTATAAATTATTCTCATAAAGCAGGAATAAAAAGTGAACTTCGTTCGGATCTTTCTTTAGCTTTGGGCACTTCTGAGATAAGTCCTTTAGAAATTGCTTCCGCTTATGCTACCATTGCCAACTTAGGGGTTAGAGTAGACCCTCTATCTATAATTCAAATAGAAGATTATTCAGGTAAAATTATAAAAGATAATATTCCTCAAAAAAAGAAAGTATTCAAAGAAGAGACTTGTTATGTACTTATTAATATGATGGAGGAAGTAATAAAAAGAGGGACTGGCTGGAATGCCAAAATAGGTAGACCGGCTGCGGGAAAGACCGGTACTACCAATGATTTTGTCGATGCTTGGTTTATTGGTTTTACTCCGGAGTTGGTTACTGCAGTTTATATTGGAAACGATGATAGAAAACCATTAGGAAACAAAATGACTGGTGGAGTAGTCGCTGCCCCGGTTTGGGCTAAATTTATGAAAAACGCACTTAAAAACAGTGAGAAAAAAGATTTCTTCCAACCAGATAAAATAACTAAAATATCTGTTTGTAAAGAATCCGGGCTTTTACCTACTGATTCTTGTCCCGAAATATTAACAGTAACTTTTATAAAAGGCTCAGAACCTATATCCTATTGCACAGTTCATCAAAAATATTTTGAAATACCAAAAACAGAAGAATATCCGGAAATTAAGAAACCCTATTATGAAGAAATTGAAGAAATTAAGGAAAAATATGAAGAAAAACCCACAGAAACTGAAGAAAAGGAAGAAACTCTTCAATCTTTAATAGAAAAGCTTAGAAAAAAACATAAAACACAATAAACTGTAAATCGCTTTCTCTTATCTAAAAACTAAAAACCTGTATCTAATTTAATTGGTAGATTGGTTGATTTTAAAGTTTTGCGCTTTGCATTTTTCACTCTATGCTTTTCGTTTCTATCTATTTTCTACCCGCATTTATTTCTCCAGATACACGACTGTAACTCCAATTCCTCCTTCCTTTGCACCTCCAGGCTTGAATGATTTAATAAAAGGTATTTTATCTAACATCTTTTTAACTTCTTCCCTCAAAACTCCCTTACCTTTTCCATGAATTATGTACACCGGTGAAACTCCCAACAGATAAGCGTCATCTAAATATTTTTCTAACACAGGCTGTACTTCTTCAATAGTTAATTGGCGAATAGAAATCTCATTTCTAAAAGTTTTTATTTTAGACAAAGAAAAACTATCCCTTCCGCTTAAACCTCTATCAAAACCATTTCCAATATGGCTATATTTTTCCGGTGCCTTATCAAGTTTATCTACTTTTTCTATATCGAAAATTGAGACCAGCATTTTCATATTATCAATTTGAATCTTGCATTTTTCACTTTTGGTAGAATAAGAAAGTATTATCCCTTTCTTATTCAAACTCTTAACTAATACATAATCTCCTATTTCAATATTTTGATTTTTAATTAACTCTTTCTCCGGCTTTATCTTTACTATCTCATCTTGTATTTCTTTACTAATTGCTTGCATTTGTTCTAACAAAGGGCCTTTGGATTCTTTACTTAAAACCTTTTTCTTATTCAATTTCTCTATTATCTTTTCAGCCCTATTCTGAGTTTCCTTTAATATTTTTTCTGCTTCCCGATAAGTTTTTAGAATTATTTCCTTTTTATTCTCCTCAATTTTGTTTAATTCTTTTTCTAATTTATCTCTAATTTCGATACTCTCTTCTTTAGCCACTTCTATCAGATTTTTTTCCTTCTCAATTAGTTTTCTGTCTTCTTCAATCTTTTCAATCAAATTATCTGCTTTAATTTTTTCCTGGGATAAAAAGCTCTGAGCCCGAGAAACAACTTCCGGAGCTAAACCTAATTTTTGGGCAATTATAAAAGCGCAACTCTTGCCAGGTAATCCGATAGAAATCTCAAATGTCGGCTTTAAGGTTTCTTCATCAAATTCAACGCGAGCATTACATACTCCTTTGGTTAAATATGCATAGGTCTTTAAAGAATCATGATGAGTGGTTGCTATTACATTGGTTTCCTTTTTACGTAAGAAATCTAAAACTGCCATACCCAAAGCTGCTCCCTCTGTAGGATCTGTGCCCGCACCTAACTCATCAAGTAATACAAGAGATTCAGAATCAGCTTCCCTTAAAATTTGAACTATATACTTCATATGAGAAGAAAAGGTGCTTAAATTTTGTTCTATACTCTGTTCATCTCCTATGTCGCAGAATATCTTTTTGAAAATAGGAACCTCGCTCCCCTCCGCAGCGGGAATGTGTAATCCACATTGAGCCATAAGAGTAAGTATGCCCACAGTTTTCAAGGTAACTGTCTTGCCTCCTGTATTGGGACCGGTAATTACTAAAATATTAAAAGCTTTTCCCAAATTTATATTAATGGGAACGACAGGACCTTGTAACAAGGGATGTCTTGCCTGGATAAGATTAATAAAACCATTTTGGTTTAATTTTGGTTCTACTGCTTTCATTTTATCGGCTAATACTGCTCGGGCATAAATAAAATCAATTTCACCCAGACTTAAAACACTATCATTAATCTCTTGTGCTCTTTCTCCAATAAGGGAGGTTATTCTTTGCAGAATTTTTAATATCTCTTGTTCTTCATCCTTAATTAATTGACGGAGTAAATTATTTAACTCTACCACTATAAAGGGCTCAATAAATAAAGTAGCTCCGCTATCAGATTTATCGTGAACTATTCCGGGAAATTTTGCTTTTTTTTCTTGCTTTACAGGTATAACGTACCTATTTTGTCTTACAGTTATTAAAGGTTCTTGAATAATGGCGGCAAAACGGGAAGACCTGATAATGGTTTCCAATTTATTTTTCAGAGCTTGTTCTTTTTTTATTATATCTCTTCTAATCTTCCTTAACTCTGGGCTCGCTCGGTCTAAAACTACTCCATCCTCATCGATACATTGGATTATTTCTTTCTCTAATTCGGAAAAAGTTCGTATTTTTTCTGCTCTCTCTTTAATCAAAGGATATTTTTCTTTGGTTTTCAACAGAAACTTTTTAATCAAGCGAGAAGTTTTTAAAACTTTTAATATTTTTATAATTTTTTTAGCATCAAGGATAGATCCTTTAACTGCAGATCTTTTTAATTCACTACTAATGTCTTCTAATCTGGAAAAGGGAGGGGTTCCGTCATAAGAAATAATTTCTCGCATTTCGGTAGTTTCTCTTTGAGTATTAAAAATTTGCGGTAAATTAATCTTAGGAGTGATATTTTCTACGATTAATTCACCAGTAGCAGTGGATATTTTTTCCTTTAATTGATTTTTAATTTTTGAAAATTCTAAAACTGAAAATGTATGCTCATCCAAGATATATCTCACCTTTTTTAATTAGTCGTTAGTTTATCGTATCGCGTATTGTGTATCGAGTATCGCGTTAAGAAAATCAGAATTCAGATATGTGGGCACGATTCATCGTGCCCACATATAATACTCACACATAATAGATAACAGAAAAAGAAGAATAGATTCCCATTTTCATGGGAATGACGGAGAAAGGGCGTATAGCAATACGCCCCTACTTCTAAATTTTAATTCCTGTGTTCTGTCTTCCTTTTCTTCACTATATACTATATACTCGATACTCGATACTATCTTATCTTCTGACTCCTGAATTCTATTTCTTCACGATATACGATATACTATATACTATATACGAATTAGGGCTTACGGAAAAAGGAAATTCCTACACAATTAAATTAAGATGGAAATTTTTAAGAAATTCTTCTGTGTTAAACTGAATGCTTAAAGGCAACCAATCTTTTAAATAATCGTAGACAATTGTGGTCATGACCGCAAATCTATTGGCCAAAAACGAGCTTTCTAATTGTTCTTTAAAAAAAACTGGTAAAGGAATAAAGGTAATAATAACTAATAAAATTCCCACTATTAAAGAACCTTTGGTTAAACCAAACAAAGCTCCTCCTAAACCATCGATCCAGGAAACAAACAATAAGGAAAATATTTTTTTTAAAAATATTTCAATAATTCTCGCGATTAGATATATTCCCAAAAATATTAGAGCAAAACCTAATATGTTTGCTATTTCCCTGCTTAGTTGACTATGTGAACTTATATATTCTCCTACCTCTTTAAACCAGAAAATTGCTAGGAAAATAGCAGCGATAACTCCTATTAAATTTATTATTCCTCTGATAATGCCGCGACGTACCCCAATAATCATATTTAATAAGATTATTATCATTATTGATACATCTATCCAATTTATTGTCATAAATATCTCCTTCTAATCAGCCGTAAGTAGCAACACGGCGTGCCGTGTTGAAGTTTTTCGTTTTTAGATAAAGACAATCAGCGGTAGGTTATCGGTTTTTTGGGCGTATGCAATACGCCCCTGCCTATCACAACTTTGAATCTAAAATAATTATATGTTTGTGGGTTATGTGACTTGGTATTAATTCTTTAACCGGGTAACTGGTAAACTGGGTAACCGGCTAACTGTACTTATACTATTAGCTATATAACCATCTTATTCTCTTATTTTAGCGTCAAACTTTACCATTAGCTTTTCTTTGATTTTTTTAAATGTATTTTCCACTTCCTGGTCGGTCAAAGTACGGTCTTCGGCTTGAAAAACCACAGAGTAAGCTAAACTCTTATAACCATCACCAATTTGCTTTCCTTTAAATATATCAAACAAAGTTACTTTTTTAATTAATTTTTCATCAATAGATTTTATCGTTTTAATAATATCAGCAGAAAGTATTTCTTCTTTTACTATCATGGCCAAATCTCTCTGAACTGAAGGATATTTTGGTAAAACACAATATTTGATATCTGAGGGAACGTTGGGTAATAAATTTTCAAAATCAATCTCAAACAAATTCACTTTCCCCGGGATACGATAATTGTTTATTACTTCCGGATGTATCTCGCCAAAAATACCTACTTCTTCTCCTCCCATAATAATCTTGCCATTCCGTAGAGGATGAAAAGCAGGATGATTACCGGGAACTACTTCCCAATTTTCCACTTTTAAGCCCTGAAAAACTGTCTCGATTATACCTTTAATATCAAAAATATCTAAAGAAAGTGATTTTTCCCAAATACCCCCCCCGCCGGTCTTATTAATTGCTCCGGCTATTATTAGTTTCTCCTGAGGTAAGGAATTTGGTTTATCAGGGTAAGGCAGGTAGATTTTCCCTACTTCAAATATTTTAACCAACTCTGCTTGTCGATTAGTATTCCATTTAATAACTTCTAACAAACTTGAAATTAAAGAGGTCCGCATTAAAGAATGGTCTCTGGTCATAGGGTCTTTAATTTTTATGGCATTCCTTAATTTATGCCCTTCGGGTATTCTTATTCTATCAAATATGTCAGGAGAAATAAAACTATAAGTTATAACTTCATTTAAACCACAACCGATTAATGTTTCCTTTGCCTGATCAATTACCCTGAATCGGAAATTTTTTCCCTCTTGGGCAATGGTATTGTTAAAGAGAGTAGGTTTTATCTTATCGTAACCATAAATACGAACAATTTCTTCAATTATATCTATTTCTCTTTCCACATCTCCTCTAAAAGAAGGAGGAATCACTTCGATATATTCTCCCTTATCTTCTACTACTTTAAATTCTAATTTATCTAAAATATTAATAAT
>JAHJOY010000066.1 GCA_018819665.1 bacterium | reverse complement strand
ATTTATATTTTTGGGATTAGTTTTAATTTTTATCATCACCAGTTTGGTTATGTTTTCTTTTGCCAGTGAAGAAAAAGATTATATTAACCGGGCCTTAAAATTAATCGATGAAGAAAAATATAATGAAGCAGTGGGAGAATTAGAAGAAGCCCTGGCGATAGTTAAAAGTAAGGCTGATTTAGAATTTGTTAATATAACATTTACTGATGAAGAAGCCTGGGGATTTGGTATGTATAATACAAGAAAAGATGCTAACTTCGCTCAGGGCGAAACTTTCCTTATATATGGTGAAGCAAGAAATTATACCATTAAAGAAATTAAAAAAGATCTTTACGAAATATACATTAAAGAAGATATGTATATCTTAGATAAAAATAACAATGTCTTATTCAAACAAGAAGACTTTCTTGACTACCATATAACTTCACATTCTAAAAATTTTGATCTGTTTATTACCAATACACTTACTCAAACTTCTCCTTTCCCTGTAGGTGATTATAAATTCCTGTTAGTCTTAAAGGATGTTTTTCTGGAAAGACCACTGAAGTAACTATTGATTTTACTGTTGTAGAGTAAATTCCTAAATAAGCAGACAGTAAAATACAGTAATTGGTAATGTGTAACAAGCAACTCGGGGCGTATGCAATACGCCCCTACTTTTTTTTGGCTTCATCTTTTCTATACGCTAAACGCTGTACGCTGTACGCTAATTTTATTTCTTTACCGGAATCAGGCAAAGAAATTTTAGGGTTTCAGAACCGGTATTTTTAAACTGATGCTTTTCTTCGGGAGCAACATAGACTACTGTTCCGCTCTTAATTTTAAAATCTTTTTCTCCATCAGTAGCTACTCCCTCACCTTCTAAAATAAATACCTCGTGTTCCCAACTATGAGTATGTAAAGGACTATACCCTCCCGGACCAACCTCAAACAACCTCATAGCAAAGTTTGGGGCATTATCTTTATCAGAAATAAGCCACCTTACTTTAACATCTTTGACATCTTCAAAATCTACAGCTTCAGCTTTAACTTCTTTATAATCTACTATCTTCATCTTATCTTCCCCTTCTTTTTTATTTTTCAAATAATTTTGTATCTATTGCTTCCTCTTTAAGTAAGGTAAACGAAATGTCTAATTTCTCGTTCTTTACAATCTCCTGTTCTTCCTAATCTTTAACATTATGATCTACTTTTAATAAATATTTCATTAAAGGTAAAAAACGGGAATAAATTTTATCAATGAAGAATTTATTTTTAATTCTCCCCAAAAATCTTTTGTAAGAACTACACCTCTATCGGGATGATACTGTAATAGAAAATTTCTAAAGCCTCTGGATACTTTAGGCTTTCTAAATGAAGTATATTTCACTTCCAAGGGTATCAGTTCTTGTCCTATCTCTAAAATAAAATCAATTTCAGCACCAGCTAAAGTCCTCCAATATTTTATTGAATCAAATTGTTTTATCTTTAATTGCGAAAAAACTACATTTTCTATAATTTCGCCTGCATCGGTACGAAGATGGAGTTTATTAAAATTTCTTAATATATAGTTACGAATTCCGTTATCAATAAAATATATTTTGGGATTTTTTTTAACCTCACTTATCTTGTTAGTGTAAAAAGGTCTAAGCAAACCAACAATGAAAGTTTCCTCTAAAACAGAAAGGTAATGTTTAATTTGGCTGAAATAGGTTTGACTATCATTGGCAAGGTTGTTATAGTTGATTAATTGTCCTACTTGGCTCGCTAATAACAAGATTATCTTACTTAGTTTTGTAGTATCACTGATTTTTAAAAGTTCTACAATGTCTTTGCGTATATATGTCTCATAAATATTTTTCAGAATCATCCGTTTGGTCTCTATATCATCAGTTTTAGCAACCTCTGGATAACCGCCAAATATAGTATATTCCTCAAAATATTTTGCAAAATCCTTCAAAAAAACATCCTGTGTAATCGCAAAGTCTTTTCCTTTAAATAAAAAATCCCATAAAAGATTTGTTTTTTCCTGATAGATATTATTTAACCTTTGAGACTTTGCATTTATAAATTCAGCAAAACTTAATTGATATAGGTAAAAAGAAAACATTCGCCCTACAAGAAATTTACTCGTTTTATCGGTTAATTCTAACGAAGAAGAGCCCGTGACAATAAATTTTATATTCTCAAAAAGATCGTGTAAGAGTTTTAATTTTTGCCCGCCACTGGTAAGATATTGTACCTCATCAATTAAAAAATAAAAACGCTCGTCTTCTTTATGTAAAATAAAGCTTCGTACGAACTCCTTGGGATCAAGAGAAAATTTCTCTAAATTTTCCCAGTCTTCAAGGGTAAAAAATATAATATTTTCAGACTTTATTTTTCTGTCTCTTATTAAATAAT
>JAHJOY010000065.1 GCA_018819665.1 bacterium | reverse complement strand
GTTAAAATTATTGAAATAAAAGAAAAAGAGCTGCCGGAATTAAATGTAGATTTTATCAAAACGGTGGGTAATTATAATAATTTAGATGATTTTAGAAAAGATATTAAGGATAAATTAGTGAAACAACTTGAGATGCTTAATAAAAATAATTATGAAAGTAAATTATTAGAAAAAGTAACAGATATTTGTGAAGTAAAAGTACCAAAAGTATTAATTGAAAGAGAAGTAGAATATATGATGAAATCTTTGGAAGATGATTTAAAATCTAAAGATTTGTCTTTACAGGATTATTACAAGAGCATTAATACTGATGAAGAAAAAGTCAAAAAAGAATACGAAATTGTTGCTGAAAAAAGAATAAAGCAAGAATTAGTTTTAGATAAAATTAGTCAAGTAGAGAATATTCAGGTTACTGAAAAAGAGGTTGAGGATAAAATTAAAACAATTGCTAAAGAGCTGAAACAAGATCCTTTGAAAGTGGAGGCAACTTTTAAAAAAAATAATAATCTAGATGGTTTGAAAGAAAGTATAGAAAGAGAAAAAATAATTGATTTTTTAAATAAAAAAGTAAATATGAAAAAGGAGGTAAAATCCAAATGACTTTAGTACCTATTGTAGTTGAACAAACTCCTCGAGGGGAGAGATCTTACGATATTTATTCTCGGTTACTAAAAGATAGAATAATATTTTTAGGAACAGAAATAGATGATATGACAGCCAATATTGTAATTGCTCAATTATTATTTTTGGAAGCAGCCGATCCTGACAAAGATATTTATATTTATATTAATAGCCCTGGTGGTTCTGTAAGTTCTACTATTGCTATATATGATACCATCCAATATATAAGATCTGATGTTTCAACCATATGTATAGGTATGGCTGCAAGCGGCGCCGCTTTAATTTTAGCGTCAGGTGCAAAAGGGAAGAGATTTGCCCTACCTAATTCAAGGATTATGGTGCATCAGCCTTTAGGGGGAGCGCAGGGACAGGTTACAGATATCGAGATACAGACTAGAGAGCTTAAAAGAATTAAAGATACTATAAATAAAATATTGACTCAACATACCGGACAAAAACTTGAAAAAGTTGAGAAAGATACTGATAGAGATTTCTATATGACTGCTCAAGAATCTAAAGAATATGGATTGGTTGATGAAGTAATTAAAAGTAGAGAGGAAACACTAAAATAGTATATAGTATGTCGTATATCGTATTTCGTATATCGTATTAAGGTGAGGACAAAATTAAAAGAATAAATAGTATATTGCATGTCGAATTGGAGAAAAATGGAAGAAAAAATTAAAAGTTTTAAAGATTTAAGAATTTGGCAAAAGGGAATAGAGATTGTTAGTGATATCTATATTTTAACTAAGAATTTTCCCAAAGAAGAATTGTTCAGCTTAACTTCACAATTAAGACGTTCTGCAATTTCCATATCTTCTAATATTGCCGAAGGATTTAAAAGGTTTCACAACAAAGAGTATAAACAATTTTTGTTTATCACTTTAGGAAGTTGTGCTGAGGTAGAAACGCAAATAATTATCGCAAAAGAATTAAAATATATAAATGAAAATGAAGAAACAAAACTGGTTGAAAAATTAGATCATATTTGTAGGATGACTTCAAGTTTAATCAAAAAGCTTTAACTTAATACGACATACGATATACGACATACGAAATACGAGAAGGGAGTTGAAAAATAGTGAATTGTTCGTTTTGTAGTAAAAGTCAAGATGAAGTATATAAAATAGTTGCAGGCCCTGGTGTTTGTATATGTGATGAATGTATTAAAGTTTGCAATGATATTATATTAGATAGAAGAAAGAGAGAAGACAGGCCATTTGATTTAATAAATGTCCCTTCTCCTAAAGAAATTAAATGCTTTTTAGATGAATATATAATAGAACAAGACAAGGCAAAAAAAATACTTTCAGTTGCTGTATACAATCACTACAAAAGAATCAAAAGTAATGATAATGATAGATTAGATAAAAAAGATAAAAAAATAGATAAGACAAAGGAAGAGATAGAATTAGAAAAGAGCAATATTCTGTTAATGGGTCCTACTGGATGTGGAAAGACCTTGTTAGCCAAGACTTTAGCTAAAAAACTAAATGTTCCATTTGTTATTGCTGATGCTACAACTTTAACTGAAGCGGGATATGTAGGCGATGATGTAGAAAATATTCTATTAAATTTACTGAGAGTAGCCGATAATGATATAAATCTAGCTCAAAAAGGGATAATCTATATAGATGAGATTGACAAAATAGCCCGTAAATCTGAGAATCCATCTATAACCAGAGATGTATCGGGAGAGGGAGTACAGCAGGCTCTTTTAAAAATTATAGAAGGTACGGTTGCAAGCGTACCACCTTACGGAGGGAGAAAGCACCCGCAAGAAAAGAATATTCAGATAGATACCAAGGAAATATTGTTTATTTGTGGGGGAACTTTTGAGGGATTAGAAAGTATAATAAATTACCGAATGGGCAAAAATAATATTGGGTTTAAAGCAGATATAAAAAGTAAATATAATAAAGAAAGAAATTATAAATTAATGGAAAATGTTTTACCGGAAGATCTGATAAAGTATGGCTTAATTCCCGAATTAGTTGGGAGATTGCATATAATATCTGCGTTAGAAGCTTTAAATAAAGACGCATTAATAAAAATATTAACCCAGCCGAAAAATGCCATAGTAAAACAATATAAAAAGATATTTGAATTAGAAGGTGTAGAACTTAATCTTACCCCCGGAGCTTTAGAGGCTATCGTGGAAGAAAGCATAAAAAGAAAAATAGGGGCAAGGGGTTTGCGTTCAATTATGGAAGATTCAATATTAGATATAATGTACCAGATACCTTCGGAGAAAAATATTGAAAAATGCACTATTACCGAAGAAGTTGTGAAAAAGAAACAGATGCCTGAAATAGAAAGATATAGAGAGGGTTTAAGAAAAGAAACAGCTTAATTCGTATCTCGTATCTCGTGAATCGTATCTCGTTAAGAAAATAAAAGATAGGAATTGGGCTAGATTATTATCGCGTATCGCGATACGCAATACGAAAAAAAAGGGAGAATAAGTAGACTACATGAATAACAAAAATATATTACCTTTATTACCACTAAGAGAATTAGTTGTTTTCCCCAATATGATTATTCCTCTTTTTGTTGGGAGAGAACAATCTATTAATGCTTTAGAAGAAGCAATAAATTTAAAAAGCTTGATATTTATTGCAACTC
>JAHJOY010000064.1 GCA_018819665.1 bacterium | reverse complement strand
TCTATTTTTCTTTGCTAACGACTATTCACTATTCACTAACGACTTGTTTCAATTCCCTCCTTCACCTTCTCCACTACATAATCTATCTGTTCTTCCTTCAAATTATTAAAAAACGGTAAAGCAATTGTCCTTTCCGTCACATCCTCAGTAACTGGAAAATCCCCTTCCTTATATCCAAACATCTTCCTATAAAATGGCTGCAGATGAATCGGGGTAAAATAAGGTTTGCATTCTATGCCACTTTCTCTTAAAAATTTAATAACCCTGTCTCTATCTATTCCCCTCTCCAACTTAATTACATAAACAAACCAACTCATCCTGTTTACACAGGGAGCAATATAAGGAACTTGCACTTCCTTAACTTCCGCCAACTTTTCCTCATACATCCCTGTAATCTTTGCTCTCTTATTCCCCAGAGTCCTTAAGATTAAATCGGAAAAAGACCTATTGGATGAAGCCTTAGGATATATTTATTATTATAATAATGTAAGAGAACATTCATCCCTTAATTATAAGACACCTTATCAACATCTTAAAAAACATTTACCCGAGGTTGACAGAAATATTAGATTTATGATACCAATAATGTTAGATAAGGTGTCGGTAGAGATTGGTAGCTGGAGTGGATACAATGTCTTGGTGCAGCACCTTCCCCATTATTCACAGTATTCACTTTAGATTCGAAAAAGAAGAAAAAAGAAAGAAATTACTACTACCGCTGTTGTTCTTTATTTTTTCACTACATCACTAAATTCTACACTAACTCGTTTATCTAATATACGAGCAAGTTTAATCAATGTTTGTAGAGAATAACTTTTGTTACGAATATTCTCTAATCGGGATATTGTTTGCTGAGTAGTGTGTAATCGTTTAGCTAATTCCTTTTGAGTTAACTTATTCTTTTGTCTAATCTTAGCTATTTGAATGGCCAAAGAGGCATAAACCTCTTCTTCATCAAACGCTTCGTAAAATTCTGGATCTTTTAATTCTTCTTTTAAATAATCTTTAAACTTTACTGTACCTTCCATAATTACATCAACCTCCTTTGCTTCTTTATAAAAAATCTTGCATTATTCGCTCTGCTCTTTCAATCTCGCCCTCAGGAACCCTATCAGTCTTCTTTAAAAAACCATGGGTAATAATAATTCTCTTACCTCGTCCCTTCCTTTTCAAGTTTATCTATCCATTTTACGACTTTTGCTCTAATCTTTGTTTGAAGTTCATTCAAAAACTCAGTTGTAAAACATCTTTCTTTTCTATCCTTGTAAAATTCTACTTCGTACATATATTATTCCTTAGTTTAAAATATACACTATTTATGGTGTATTGCCAAATTTTATCCTCTAAACAGAATGGCATTGTGAGCCCGTTTATCGTAGGACAGGCGTCTCGCCTGTCTATTAATTATTTCCTCTCCCGTTAAATGTAATATAAAAAGGGGACAGGCTACTTTTTGTAACAAAAAAGTTGCCTGTCCCCTTTTATTTCTCATATTTCTGTTATTGCGAGCACCCGCAGGGAATGCGGCAATCTCGTCCAAAAACTAATAACTAAAAACCTGTAAATTAAAGTTGACTTTCCCTTTTTTTACAAAGTTTTACACTCCTTATGTCTTTTCTCCTTTTTTTCTCAAACTTGCTACTATTACAAAGGTATGAAACAGCACAGACACCCATTTTAAGATCTTTAAATATTCCGATATATTCGTCCACGATGACCTACTCGAAGAATTATAATCTGATCTTCTTTGATATCAAATATCACCCTATAATTTCCAATGCGAAAACGATAACTTCCTATCCTTGAGTCGTTTAAAAAATCAGCATGGGTAAAGGGATCTTGGGAATATCTTTCTAATGATTCTTTAATGCGTTTGTAAATTTGTTTATCTAACTTTCCAATGTCCTTAACTGCTCTTTTAGTATAAACTAATTTGAACTTCACTTTATATCTTTAAACACTTCCTCGTGAGTATAAACTCTTCCTTCTTTATAGTCACGACGAGCTTCCTCAATGCTTTTCAGGTACTCAGGACTAGTAGCAGCTAAAAGATTTTCTAAAAAACTTTCTCTTTTCCTTTCCCCCAAACGCATAAGGGCGGAAACGATCTGGTTGAAAGATATACCTACAGGCAAAACCTTTGATTTACGATCATCCACAGTTGTTTTGGAATTATTCATACTTTTATCCTCCCTTACAAAAAACTTTATTCCTAAATCTTAATCTCCTCGTTGTCTCCTTCTTTATCTATTTTCTCCCTTATTAGGATAGCTCATCAAAATCTAAAAGTCAACTGTAAATGCTTGTCGCATCCCGCATTTTTAACCGCTAATGAACTAACTAAATAATCTTACATCTTGCAACTTCTTAAATCTGAAAACTGAAAACCTGTATTTTAAAACTATCGACTATTCACTATTCACTATTACCTTATCTTTAATTACTTTTACAAAACCATCCAAGGCCTCTTTTAAAGC
>JAHJOY010000063.1 GCA_018819665.1 bacterium | reverse complement strand
TGGAATAATCTATTTAATATTTAAATTTTTCTCTTCTTAATAAATTATATTTGTCTTTATTTTCTGCAATGTTATTAGTCAGCACTGTCAATTCCCTGTTCTTTTCTGTAAGGTTTTAGTTGAAAAAATTATAACATGATAGAATTTTATTGTCAAAAAAAGTAATTTTCCAATCTACCAATCTACCAATTCTCCAATTTACCGATTCTCCGATTAGTCTACCAGTCTGCCAGTCTGCCAGTCGACCGGTCTACCAGTCTAAATTAGTTGACCAGTTATTTTTCCTGTATTTTGACGCGATACTCAATACGCAATACGCGATACTACTTTTATAGATAGGCGTCTCGCCTGTCTATAAAAGTTTATTTCCCATCGCCATGCTTAGTCTGGCAAATTCTTCTAAAGTCAGGGTTTCTCCCCTGCGGTTCTTATCAATACTTGCTTCAGTTAAAATGTTCTCTATTTCCGCTTTATCGATTTCTCCCTTAAAATAGTTAGACAAAGAATTGATTAATCTTTTTCTCCTTTGTTGAAAGGAAGCTCTAATAATATTAAAAAATAGTTTTTCGTTACCTACTTGTACTTGCGGTTTTTTATAGATATCTAATTTTATTATCATCGAACTCACTTTAGGCTGGGGGTAAAATACCGTAGAAGGGACAATATGCACTTTTTGGGGTTGAGAGTAATATTGGGCAACAAGGGATAATATGCTATAATTTTTATTCCCTGCTTGAGCCATCAATCTTTCTCCTACTTCTTTCTGGACAAGAAATACGGCTAATTTTAAATATCGATTAAGTTCAAGAATCTGTCTTATTAAGGATATGGAGATGTAGTAAGGAAGATTACCCACTATTTTTTCAATTTTTTCACCTTTTGTTCTTTTCTGCTCAAAAAAATTAACCAGATCAAAATTCATAATATCTTCAAAAATAATCTCTATATTATTAGAGGAGGGAAGGCTTTCTTTTAAAAGGGGAGTTAATTTTTTATCTTTCTCAATAGATATAACCTGTTTAACCAAGGGGGATAATGCAGAGGTTAGGGTTCCAATACCTGTGCCAATTTCTAAAATGCAATCTTTTTTATTCAATTTTAGTGAATTAATAATTATTTGTAAGGTGTTTTGATCTACTAAAAAATTCTGACCTAACCTTTTTTTGCATTTAAAATCGTATTTAGTAAGAAGTCTGGTAACTTCTGCAGGAGAAGTTAATTTAGGGTTATTCATCAGATTGCTCGCCTTTTTTAGTCGATAGTGAATAGTCGTTAGTCGTTAGTATGTGGTTTTTAGTTATTGGTTTATAGTTTTTGGATAAGAAAAATTAGTTGTCAGCTCTTAGTTTTCGGTTCTCGTTTCTAATTCATTATAATGGAGTATAGCAATAAGCTCCTACCTGTTTTGGATTTTCTATAAACTCGAAACTTGTAACTTGTAACCCGCAACTCGTTACTTATCACACATTACTCATTACGGGCAGACACAAGGTCTGCCCCTACTAATTTTTCCTGTATTTTGATGCGATACGCGATACGCGATACTCGATACGAATTTTGGAGCCGGCGATCTGAGTTGAACAGACAACCTACGGATTACGATTCCGTTGCTCTTCCAATTGAGCTACGCCGGCATCATATCCTCTTAAAAAAAATGGTAGGCGGAACAGGACTTGAACCTGTGACCCCCTACATGTGAAGCAGGTGCTCTGCCAACTGAGCTATCCGCCCATTTTTTATAATAAATAAATTGGTGCCCCCAAGGGGATTTGAACCCCTGTCGCCGCCGTGAAAGGGCGGTGTCCTGTCCCCTAGACGATGGGGGCATTTTCGATGGGCCGTGCAGGTTTCGAACCTGCGACCCCCTGATTAAGAGTCAGATGCTCTACCAACTGAGCTAACGGCCCTAAAAATATTTAAAATTAAAAAATTTTGCTTCTAAATGTTACTATATTTTTTACTGCCTGTCAATAACTTAATTCGTATCTCGCATCTCGTGAATCGTATCTCGTACGTTAGCGTACAGCGTTTAGCGTAGAGCGTATAGTTAAGAAAAGAAGACAAAGATGAAATGCTAAAGCCAGAATAAATTCGTATCGCGTATTGCGTATCGAGTATCGCGTGAAGAAAAAGAACTAGAGAAAAAAGAAGATAAAAAAACAAAAGCAATAAATATTCTTTTCTCTTTCTAACTACCTCACTAAAGTATACACTAACAGTTGTTTTGTAGTATATTATTAGTCTATTACTACTTAATACTCGCTATCTTCTTCAGGAATTCGGGCTAAATTTTCAAATTTTGCATATTCTTTTATGAAAGCCAAATCTATTTGACCTGTAGGACCATTTCTCTGTTTACTAATAATTATCTCAGCAATGCCCTTCTTTTCTGTTTTTGTCTTATAATATTCCTCTCGATATAGAAAAACAACTAAATCAGCATCTTGCTCAATTGCCCCACTCTCTCTTAAATCAGAAAGACGGGGCCTTCTTTCAATCCTTTGTTCCACCGCTCTGGATAATTGGGAAACTGCTATTATCGGAACATTTAATTCTCTCGCTAAACCTTTAAGAGAACGAGAAATTTCTGAAATCTCCTGCTGCCTATTTTCTACTCTGCCAGAACTTGTAATAAGCTGCAAATAATCTATTATTACTAAACCAAGATTATGCTGAGCTTTTAATCTCCTGGCTTTAGCCTTAATCTCTAAACAAGTTATTCCGGCTGTATCATCAATAAAAATGGGGGCAGAAGCTAATCGACCTGCCGCCATTGAAAGGGTGGGCCAATCTGATTCGGCTAATCGTCCTTTTCTCAAATTATGGGCATCAACTCGAGCCTCTGAACAAAGCATCCTTTGAACTAATTGAGATTTTGACATTTCCAAGCTAAAAAGGGCTACCGGTATATTTTTAGAGACTGCGATATACTGGGCAATAGTCATACAAAAGGCTGTTTTGCCCATCCCAGGCCTACCAGCAATAACAATAAGCTCGGAGGGCTGAAACCCGGTAGTAATATCATCAAATTCGTCAAATCCACTGGGAATCCCGGTAATAAATTCATCTCTATGATATAGATTTTCAATCTTCTCAAAACTATCCTGAAGTATCTCCTTAATAGGAACGAAAGACTGCCCTAAATTTCTCTCTGAAACCTCAAAGATCAAATGCTCTGCTTTATCCAGCAAAATTTTAGCATCTTCTTTTTCTTCGTAACCCATAGAAATAATTTTAGTAGCATTATTAATTAAGTTACGCAAAATAGATTTTTCTTCGATAATTTTGATGTAGTGCTCAATATTTGCTGCAGTAGGGACACTATTAATTAGATTGGTTAGATAGGTAACTCCCCCTATCTCTTCTAATAAATTTTTCCTATTTAATTCCTCGGTTAGAGTAACTAAATCAACACCCCTGCTCTTTTCAAACAGTTCAAGAATACACTTAAAAATAATCTGGTGAGCTTTTTTGTAAAAATCTTCGGGTCTTAAAATATCCACACCGTGCAAAATAGCATCTTCCTGAAGAAACATTGAACCTAAAGCAGCCTGTTCTGCACTAATATTTTGAGGAGGATTCCTGCCTAATTCCATTTTTTAACTCCGTATTAAATAGTCGTTAGTGAATAGTCGTTAGTCGTTAGCAATAAATGAAAAATACAAAACTGGTTTTCAGTTTTCGGTTTACAGTTTTCAGTTCACTGTAAAGTCGTTTTTAAAACTTGTAACTCGCAACCTGCAACTTGTAACCTGTATTTTAACTGGGTAACCGGGTAACTGGATAACTAATATCCTATCCGCTAAACGCTATATGCTTTACGCTAATATACGATATACGAACTTATTTTTTAGTATCCTCTGTTTCCTGCTCAGATGCGGAATCAGAAATTAAATTAACTTTAATTTGAGGAGTTACATCTTTATATAAGTTAACTGGTACAATATGAACACCCAATTTTTTTAAGGATTCTTTTAAATTAAGTTTCTTTTTATCTAATTCAATTCCGTGTTCCTTTAATAGAGCTTCCGCAATATCTTTGCTGGTTACAGAACCGAAAAGCTTTCCTTCTTCCCCGGCTTTCACTTTAATCTCCAAAGAGATATTGTCAAGTTTTTCAGCTAAATCTTTAGCCTCATTTAATGCCTTCTCTTTCTTTGCTAATTCTTTTTTCTTTAAATATTCTATCTCTTTAAAATTACCCTTGGTATAGGAAATTGCTTTACCTTGGGGAATCAAAAAATTACGGGCAAAGCCGTCGCTTACTTCTACTACATCTCCTACTTGTCCAATTTTTTCCATATTTTGCTTCAAAATTATTTTCATATTTTAAGCCTCCCTACTCTATTCTCTATTTATTATAAATTCTTCCATCAATTTTAGCAACATTTATTAGTCGGTTATTTTCAGGTATATTAATTCACCAATTAGATTAGTCGTTAGTGAATAGTGAATAGTCGTTAGTACAAGAAGACACGGCACGCCGTGCCTCTACTAATTACGCATTACTGGCAGACACAAGGTCTGCCCCTACGTATTATACATTATTATTTTTTTTCGATATACGAGATACGATATACGATATACTAAATTATTCTTTTCTGGCGGTAATTAATCTTCTAAAATCTATCCATATATCTAACATGGCGGCCCAGGTAACAATTTGGGATAAAAGGGGTTGAAAGCACACCAGAACATATACAACCCACTTTAAAAAATTTTTAATTTTAAAACGCTCCAATATAAAACTGGTTAAAGAAAGCCCATAAATCAAAAATGCTACTGCAAAAAAAACTTGAATATTTATTCCAATTTTATTTAAAAGAGGTACTTTGTAAACTGTTCCCAGAATTATCAATATCATCCCTAAAAGATAACTCCAAAAAAAAGACTTAGAAGCTCTCCAGTTATGAAAGGGTGAAAAGTTAGCTAGTTTATATCCAAACCTCTTTAAAATCAAACGAGCTACCCAGTAATTTAAAATAGTATCAAAAATTGAAGCAAGAATAATCATTCCCGGGAATGCTATCTTAACAATACTGATGGTTTGGGTTAAGGAATCTTTCAGGGTAGCTAATTGTTCTGGAGATAGTCCCATATTGCTATAAAAATTCAAAGATTGAGTTATAATTTTATCTATCTCTTCTATATCAAATAATACGGTGTTGAGATCTAAAACCCAAAAGCCGATTAAAAGGATTAAACCTTTAGAAACAAGAGAAGCTATGCTTCCAATGATAATAATATCTGTTAAAGATAATCCTTTTTTTATACCAAAACCTAAAGTTAGCCCCAATATTCCAAAGCCTAATAGGACCATAAGCCCTTGCAGGGGACCAGCTAAAATAGTTACCAAAATCCCTGATATAAAAGTTGAGATAATAGCAAACTTTATGCTATGGCGTAAACATAAAATTATAATCGGAAGAGGGCACAAAAAACTTACCAGTGTACCCAGTAAGGGAATGTAAATACTGATAATAAATAGAACGGCAGTAATTGCTGCTAAAAATGCACCCTCAACCATTGATTTAGTTGGAATTTGTTCTGTCAATAAAAAACCTCTTAAACTAAAAATTATTTTCGTATATCTATCTCGTATCTCGTATTGCAATTGTTAAATTCTAACTTTTTTACTATTATCTATGCTGTCTTATTTCGTAAAGGGCGTATTGCAATACGCCCCTACTTCTTTTTAATAAACTCGTATATCATGAAGAGAATAGAAGTCAGGAGCTAGTAGTCAGAATCCAGAATATAAACCGGCGCGTAACATTCAGATCCTAACGATATGCGAAATACGATATACTATATACCAAATACCATATACTAAATACTAAATACTAATTTATTTTGCCACATAAGGAAGAAGCCCTATTTCTCTTGCTCTTTTTATAGCTATAGCCAGCGTACGTTGGTGTCTTGCGCAGTTTCCGGTTGCTCTACGAGGTAACATTTTGCCTTGTTCAGTAATAAATTTTCTTAATAAATCTATATCTTTATAATCAGCTAATATTTTATCTTTGCAAAAAAGACAAACTTTCCTTTGCGGTCTTCTAAAAGAACTATATCGTGTCATTAATTTATATTTTTCCTCCTTTTTAATCTATCTTCTCTTTTTGGTATTTCTTTAAATAATTAATTAGCTATCTTTATTTTGAATTTTTTCTTTATATTGTAGGGTTAATAAATATCTGATAACTCTCTCTTCTAACTTTATAACTCTTTCAAGTTCAGCAATAATTTTTTCATCCACATTAAAATTTAAGACTACATAAATCGCCTCTGTGAAATCCTTAATTTCATAAGCTAACTTTCTTTTGCCCCATTTATTTGTCTTGGTTATTTCTCCCTTTGCGTCGGTAATAAGCTTTTTTAATTTATCCAATAAGGAATCTAATTCTTTGTCTTCTAATTGGGGATTTATAGCAAGCATTATTTCATAACTTCTCATCTGTTACCACCTCCTTTCGGTCTAATCACCCCCTGAAAGATTCTTCAGGAGCAAGGAAATTAGAAATATAAAACGATTTATATTATACCACAGATATTTTCGTTATCAAGTTTTTATTCGTATCGCGTATTGCGTATCGAGTATTGCGTGAAGAAAAAGAACTAGAGAAAAAAAAGAAATAAGAAAATTAAAAAACATCAATATTTTTCTTAATCCCGGGGGATAATTTCTCTGATTTTCTTCTCTAATTTTACCCGGGGAACCAGGACTTTCCTGCCACAACAAAGACATTTTAAGCCAATATCAATACCGGTCCTGGTAATTTCCCAATGGAAACCACCACAAGGATGTTTCTTCTTTAATCTAATAATATCACCCATCCCTAATTTTAAAGGCATGTTATTGTATCCTTATTTACCAATTGACCGATTCTCCAATCTACCAATTCACTAATTATCTAATTATATCAGTTGGCAGGTCTACCAGTCACCCGGTCTACCGGCTACCCCTGTCAGCCAGTTTGCCAGTTAATGTAGCAACACGGCGTGCCGTGTTGAATTAAATAGACACGATGCATCGTGTCTCTACTCTATTAAATAAAAATTGAAAACTAAAAGCAAAAAATCATAATTCTTGCAGTAAAGAGCTATATCCCTTTTTATCCTTTTCTTTGAAGGGGCCGACAATAGATAAATTTATTTTATCTTTATTAAAAATATTTTGAGCCATTTTCTGAATATCTTTCACTTTTACTTCTTCAATTTTTTCTTTTATTTCATCAAAAGTTGAAGGTCTACCATACAAAAGCATCCTATTCCCCAACCAAAATGCCCTGCTTAAAGTACTTTCCAAACTTAAAGATAGTGCACCTTTATACATTTCTTTTGCTTTTCTCAATTCATCTTCTTTTAAATTATTATCTTTTATTTTATTAAGCTCCTCTAAAATTGTCTGGATAGTTTCCCTCAGTTTACTTGAATCGATACCGGCATAAACATTGAAAGAACTGATATCGTTAAAATACTGAATAAACGAATGGATATCATAAGCTAAACTTTTTTTCACTCTTATTTCTTGAAAAAGCCGAGAACTCAATCCCGAACCCAATATTATATCTAATAAATCCAAAGAGTATTTATAAGGATCTAACCGAGAAATTCCGGGAAAACCAAAAGAAAGATGAGTCTGGTTACTCTTTTTAAATTTTATTCCTATTTGAGTATTTTTCTGATTATCCTTTGCGGGTAAATAATTTTTAACTTCACCTTTTTCCATTATTTTAAAATATTTCTCGACCTGTAGAATTACTTCTTCTATCTTAATATTGCCTGCAACACTTATTACTAAGTTGTTGGGACGATAAAATGTATTTATATATGATAAAAGGTCTTCTCTTTGAATATTGCTCACACTCTTTTCATCTCCGAGAACAGGCTTTCCCAGAGGATGATTTTTCCACATTATCCTGTCAAGCAAGATTTCTACTAATTCTTCTGGTATATCCTGATATTTCTTAATCTCCTCGATAATTACATTTTTTTCCTTATGAAGGTCTTCTTCTCTCATTAACGAATTTAATACTATATCGGCTAACACATCAAAAGCAGTTTTAAATTGTTCCTGAGGAACTTTAGCATATAGATGAGTTGTCTCTTTAGATGTAGAAGCATTTATTTCTCCACCAATACCTTCTATTACCTGAGATATTTCTAAAGTGCTCTTTCTCTTGTTAGTTCCTTTAAATAGCATATGTTCGATGAGGTGAGAAATTCCTTGATGTTTTTGTACTTCGTACCTTGACCCAGCTCCTATTCCGAAAACAATAGCTACAGACTTCATGTAGGGCATTTCTTCTACTACGATTCTTAAATTATTTTCTAATTTTATTACTTTGTAAATATTAATACCTCCTTAACTTCATTGACCAATTGACCGATTTGCCAATTGACCGATTAAATTACAAGACTGGTTTTTAGTTCTAGTTTATAGTTCTTAGATAAAGAGAATCAGCTTACAATTTTTGTTATACAGCTAAAAAGTTAAAGCGAAAAGCGAAAAACTATAATTCAAAATTCAAAACCTTTTTTGTATAAAGTATTGTTCTTAACGTAGGGGTCGAATTTATTCGACCCGTGTTTTGCGGGCTCGATAAATCAAGCCCCTACCTCTCTATATAAACTCGAAACTTGCAACTTGTAACCTGTATTTTAACTGGTAAACTGGGTAACTAATATTCTATCTGCTATACGTTCTTCCTCCAAGTTCTACTCGGATTTTTTTACTACAAATACTTCTTCTAATTTAGTAAAATCCACCTCTGGCCTTACTATTACTTTTTGAAATAAATCATGGCTTTCCTTTTTTATCCCTACTATCTTACCAATAATAATTCCCTTGGGGAAAATGCTTCCTAATCCGGAAGTGATCACCACATCATTTATTTTTACATCAGCATCATAGGAAAGATATTCTATATAGCAATAATTACTTTCGCTTCCCTTCACTACCCCTATATCTCTTGATCTCTGAATCATGCCTCCCACAGCACTTCTTTGATCCAATATTAATAATATTTTTGCTGTTCGGGAATCGACACTAACTACCCTGCCTACCAATCCACGGTGAGTTGCTACCGCCATATTTTTCTTTACTCCATCATTTATTCCTTTATCGATAATTATACTATTAAACCAATTTCCTGGTTCTCGGCTGATTACCAAAGAGGGAATCATTTCATAAGAAAAAGTTTCTTTAAGTTCTAACAGCTTTTTCAACCTATCATAGGCTATCAATTTTTCTTTTAATATAGTGTTTTCCTGATAGGTAATTTCAATTTTTTCTTTTAACTCTTTATTCTCTTCTTCCACTCTCTTAAATTCGACTATAGCCTTTAAGTAGTTTTTTGTATTGTCAGCAACTATAGTTATCCCCCGATTAATCGGGGAAAAAAGTTTTAACCCGATACCCTCTAACCAATTAAGGTACATTTTGCCATGGTAGTCTATAGTCAT